>JAGAZS010000234.1 GCA_017939945.1 Schwartzia sp. (in: firmicutes) | reverse complement strand
ATGACCTCGTATTCTTCGGAAAGCAGCCCGCGAAATTCGCGCGCAATCGGGGATTCGGGCAATATCATCATAATCAGCGGTTTCTTTGGCAAGGGAATCACCTCGTGTGAAATACGGCTTATACTACTCTCTGTTAAGATTTTTAAATCTTTACAGAGAGTGCATGAGACGTCAGACGAGCTGAAAGCTCGGCTGTAGCCTGCAAAGCAGGCTTATCTCAGGTCAAAATTTTTATTTAAAATTTTGGTCTGAGATAAGTATGAAAATTCCTGCCGGACACGAAAAAAGCCGGAGACCGCTACGGTATGGTCTCCGGCTAAAACTTTTTTATAGAGGAATATTCTCTTATACCGCGACTTCGCCTGCCAGTACGCGTTTGTAGTCTTCGTAATTCTTGCGGAGCAATTCCGGCGTATCGAGCTCATAGGGGCACTTCTTCGCGCATTGACGGCAGTTCAGGCAGCCTTCGATCTTTTTCATCTCCGCCTGCATCTCGGGCGTGAGCCATGCCTTCGACGGCGCCCGGCGGAGCAAAAGCGACATACGCGCGCACTGGTTGATCATGATCCCTGCGGGGCACGGCATACAGTATCCGCATCCACGGCAGAAATCTCCTGCAAGCGCCTCGCGCTCGCGATGGATGAACGCTTCGATTTCCGGCGTCATTTCCGGCGTATCCTTCATGTACGAAAGCCACTCGGCCAGCTCCTTCTCACGCTGCACGCCCCAGATCGGCATCACGTTGTCGTACTGCGACATGAACGCCATCGCCGCGCGTGAGTCCGTAATCAGTCCGCCGGCAAGCCCTTTCATCGCGATGAAGCCCATGCCCGCTTCCCTGCATTTTTGCACAAGCGCCTGCTCTTTTTCAGAGGACAGGTAGCTGAAGGGAAACTGCATCATCTCGTACAAGCCCGAGGCCACGCAGTCGAACGCGACCTGGAGCTTGTGCGCCGTAACGCCGATATGAAGGATTTTCCCCTGCTTCTTTGCCTCGACCATGCACTCGTACATCCCGGAGCCGTCCCCCGGCTCCCAGCACTGGTTCACGTAATGGAACTGATACAGGTCGATGTGGTCCGTGCGGAGATTTTTGAGCGAAGTCTCGAGGTCTTTCCAAAAACCCTCGGGGGTTGTGGAATGTGTCTTCGTCGCGATGAACAAATCGTCGCGCATCCCCTCGAATGCCGCGCCCAGTTTTTCCTCGCTGTCGCTGTACGCACGCGCGGTATCAAAATAGGTCATCCCGCCCTCGAGAGCTGTGCGCAAAAGCTTCACCGCCTCCGCCTTTGTCACGCGCTGGATCGGCAGCGCACCGAACCCGTTCTGCGGCGCTTCGATGCCCGTCTTGCCCAAAATAATATTCCTCATCCGTTATCCCCCCTGTTTCATGTTGTACCGGTCATTTTATTATATCACAACAATCCCTATCCTGTGAAAGACAAACACAAAAAAACCATGGATACCATTCGCCCGGCATGGTAAAATTATGCAGGGGGTGCACGCAATGAAAATCAAGGATCATTACAGCGTTTATTTCAAAGACAGCTGCATTGCTTCGTACTGCGTTTATGAAAATGGCTCGTCCTGCTATGCCACATCGAGTTTTTCGTTTATCGGCCTTGAAAACGAGGATGTTCCCGAAGTGTTCAAGCATCAGACGGAGAAAAAAAGAGCTGTCCCGTTCATGGCAGAAATCATAGCGGAGCAGAATCGCGTGAAAGGCAGGAAAACGCCCATCTACCAAAAAGGTCCGATCACTGTGAAACGGATACCAAGCGAGACGGGAGAAAAATTCCTGGTGTACAAGCGATCGGCCCAAAAAGGCGAAGAGGGCTATTCCGCGAAAGATTATTCCGCAGCGCATTACGAGGGTCCCAAAACACCGGAGGGCATGAAGGAATGGGCTTCGTGGTATTGCTTCAACAAGATGGACGACGGCACCTATGAGGCCGAATTGGACGAGGCTTGGTGGTGGGGCGGCGGCCACAACGACGGGGGAACCATTCATACCGGAATCCCGGAGGAATGGTTTGAACTGCCTTATGACGACTTCCTTGAGAAAGTAGTCACTCTCGCAGCCGCCGCGCATTATGGCTTCACTGCGAAGGAACTGAAAAAGAAAAAGGGCCTTAAGGAATTCTTTGGATTCAAAGGAGAAAACGGATGCGAATAGAGGATATCGGCGCGGTCATCGCGCGGGAATTGAAAATCAAACCGAAACAGGCCGAGGCGACGATGGAGCTTCTGGACGGGGGGAACACGGTGCCTTTCATCTCCCGTTACCGCAAGGAGGCGACGGGAGAACTCGACGAGGAACAGGTGCGCACGGTGGAGGAGCGCATGACGTATCTCCGCAACCTCGTGAAGCGGCAGGAGGAAATCGTCGCGAAAATCGAAGAGCAGGGGAAGATGACGGACGAGCTGCGGGAGGCCATCGAGAAGGCGCAGAAGCTCCAGGAGCTCGAAGACCTATACCGTCCCTATAAACAGAAAAAGCGCACCCGTGCGCAGATTGCCCACGAGCGCGGCCTCGCTCCGCTGGCGGAGGCGATGCTTGCACAGCAGGAAACGGCGCGGGACGCTCTTTCGGCGGCGGCGGATTTCATCGACGAGGAAAAAGGCGTGGCCACGGCGGAAGATGCGCTGACGGGCGCCGAGGACATCGTGGCCGAGACGGTCATGGAGGAGGCGGCACTGCGCCAGAAGATGCGCAAGGAACTCTGGCAGACAGGCGTCATCGTCACCGAGCTCGACAAAGAGGCGGAAGAAAGCCAGACTTTCCTGATGTACGACAATTACGAGGAGCCGGTGCGGACGCTGCCCTCCCATCGCGTGCTGGCCATCAACCGCGGCGAGAAAAAGGGCTGCCTGAAAGTGCGTCTCAAAACGGATCACGAGGCGAACTGCGAAGCCATCTACCGCGGCGTTTTCAAGCAGCCGTCGAGCTTCGACGAGCCGCTGCGCCTTGCCGTGGAGGACGGATACAAGCGGCTGCTCTTTCCCGCGCTGGAGCGCGAGATCCGCACGGCGCTGACGGAAAACGCCGAAGCGCAGGCGATCCACGTCTTCGGCGCAAATCTCAAGCAGCTTCTTTTGCAGCCGCCGCTGGCCGGTCATGTGGTGCTGGGGCTCGATCCCGGCTACCGCACGGGCTGCAAGCTGGCCGTCGTGGACGCCACGGGCCACGTCCTCGACCACGGCGTCATCCAGGTGACGCAAAGTGATGCGGCAAAGCAGGCGGCGGAGCAGAAGGTGCTGGGACTGATCAAGAAGCACCATGTGACGCTGATCTCCATCGGCAACGGCACCGCCTCCCTCGAAACGGAGGAATTCACCGCGAAGCTCATCAAAGAGCACAATCTTGACGACGTCCATTACCTAATCACGAACGAAGCGGGGGCTTCCGTCTATTCCGCCTCAAAGCTCGCGAAAGAGGAGCTGCCGGAGTACGACGTGACGATCCGTGGCGCGGTGTCCATCGCGCGCCGCGTGCAGGATCCTCTCGCCGAACTCGTCAAGATCGACCCGAAGGCCATCGGCATCGGACAGTACCAACACGACGTCAATCAGGCGGAGCTTTCCCACACCCTCGACGCCACCATAGAATCCGCCGTGAACCATGTGGGCGTCGACCTCAATACGGCCTCGGGCGAATTGCTACGCCATATTTCGGGCATCAACGCCGGCGTAGCGAAAAATATCGTCGCCTATCGGAACGAAAACGGCTCCTTCAAGAAACGGCAGGAGCTTCTGAAAGTTCCGCGCCTCGGCCCGGCGGCCTTCACCCAGTGCGCCGGATTCCTGCGCATCCGGGGCGGCTCGTCGCCCCTCGACAACACGCCCGTGCATCCCGAATCCTACGCCCTCGCCGAAAGGATCCTCGACCGCCTCGGCTTTGAACCGCAGGACCTCGGCGACCGCAAGTCCGTCGATTTCCTCGCGGCCAAGGCCAAGCTCGTGAACGAGGAAAAGCTGGCAAAAGAACTCGACGCGGGGCTGCCAACTGTCCGCGATATCCTCGCGGCACTGGTAAAGCCGGGACGCGATCCGCGCGAGGATTTGCCCGCGCCGCTGACGAGGCAGGCCATCGTCAAGCTCTCCGACATCAAGCCCGGTACGATTATGCGCGGCACAGTACGGAACATCACCGACTTTGGCGTCTT
>JAGAZS010000233.1 GCA_017939945.1 Schwartzia sp. (in: firmicutes) | reverse complement strand
GAAAAAATTTTTTTCAAGCGTTTTCTAAATGACAAAGGTGTGGTACAATACTATAGCTTGAAAATGGCAAGGTATAAGAACATTGTTTCTGTATGGTATATTGTGGTGTATTGAGGAAGGAGCTTATCTGAGAAATGTGGAGCATTTTTGGCGGGTTTTCGCGTGACATGGGAATCGATCTCGGGACGGCGAATACGTTGGTGCATGTGAAGGGCAGGGGCATCGTCCTTCGCGAGCCGTCCGTGGTGGCGATAAAGAGCGACACCGGCGAGGTGCTGGCGGTCGGCGAGGAAGCGAAGCGCATGATCGGGCGCACGCCGGGCAACATCGTGGCAATCCGTCCGATGAAGGACGGCGTTATCGCCGACTTTGACGTGACGCAGGCGATGCTTAAGTATTTTATTCGCAAGGCGATGAACACGAAGACGTTTGTACGTCCGCGCGTGGTGGTCGGCGTGCCGTCCGGCGTGACGGAGGTCGAGAAGCGCGCGGTCATCGATGCGGCACAGCAGGCGGGAGCGCGGGAAGCGTACCTGATTGAGGAACCGATGGCGGCGGCTATCGGCGCCGGTCTTCCTGTCGAAGAAGCGACGGGAAGCATGGTCGTCGATATCGGCGGCGGCACGACGGAGATCGCAGTCATTTCTCTCGGCGGCATTGTGACGAGCCGTTCCATCCGCATCGGCGGCGACGAGATGGATTCGTCCATCGTGCAGTATGTCAAGCGGGTCTATAATCTTATGATCGGCGAGCGCACGGCGGAGGAAGTCAAGATGAAGATCGGCTCCGCTATCGTGGATCCCGCGACGGAAAAGGCGATGGACATCCGCGGGCGCGATCTCGTCAGCGGGCTGCCGAAGACGCTTAACATCAAGGCCAGCGAGGTTCGCGAGGCTTTGAACGAACCGATTTACAAAATCATTGACGCGGTGAAGGCGACGCTGGAAAAGACGCCGCCGGAACTGGCTGCGGACGTGATGGATCACGGCATCATGATGACGGGCGGCGGCGCGCTTCTGACAAATCTCGACAAGCTGCTGTCCCGCGAGACGGGAATGCCCGTGCTGGTATCGGAGGACGCGCTTTCCTGCGTCGGAGAGGGAACAGGCCGCTCGCTGGAGAATATCGAGCTTTTGCAGCGTGTGGTTATGACGACGAAGAAGTTGAAATAAATGAGCAAAGTTAAGCGCGAGGGCGAGTCCGGGCGCACGACATGGCTGCTCGTTTTTGTTACGGTCAGCGTTTTTTGCGTCGTCTTTTTCGCTGCGCGCGGGCGTTTTTCGACGCCCTTTTCCAGCCCGGCGGTCATTACGCTGCTTGCGCCGTTCCAGCGTGCCGCTTCATGGGCGGGGGACCAGGTGCGGGGGATGACGACGGCCGTATGGGATATCCTGACGGTACATCAGCAGAACCAAATGCTTCGCAGTGAAGTGGAGCAGCTTCGGATGCAGAACGTGAAGGCGGACGAGTTCGCGGCGGAAAATATCCGCTTGCGGGAGCTTTTGGGCTACAAGCAGTCAGCGACGCAGTTCGATCTCGTGATGGCCCATGTCATCGGGCGGGAGACGGCGACGTGGACGCGCATGATTGTCATCGATCGGGGCACACAGCACGGCGTGCAGAAAAATATGGCGGTGGTTACGGCTCGCGGTCTTGTTGGCGCCGTGACGGACGCAGGCCCGATTTCCTCGAAGGTTCAGCTGATTCTCGATCCGCGTGCAGCGGCGGGTGCTTTGGTGCAGCGTTCCCGCGTGGCGGGTATCGTCAAGGGCACGCCGGACGACGCGATGCATCCGCGATTGCTCAACGTACCGCGCGGACAGGATATGGCGGAAGGCGATATCCTCGTCACGTCGGGTTTCGGCGGTATTTATCCGAAAGGTATCATGATCGGCACGGTGTCCGCCGTCAAGAATGACAGCGGCGGGCTTCTTCATTATGCGATTATTGAGCCGGCGACGGACTTTCAGCGGCTGGAGGATGTAGCGGTCATCGTGGCGTCCCGCGAGGCTCCGCCGGAGCCGTGGCAGCCGCCGGTGCAGACGCCGGGGACAGAGACGGATCCGAAGGCCGCGCTCGCGGCACAGGAGGCGGCCAGACGAGCAGCCCAGCAGCCGCCCGCACCGGCGCAAAATCAGCCTGCGGTGACCAACCAGCCTGCGGCACAAAATCAGCCTGCAGCGACAAATCAGCCGCCGGCACAACCCCAACCCGTAGTGCCGGCACAACCGGAACCGGAACCTGTTCCGGAACCGACGCCGGAAACCGTGCCGACCGCTCCTGCCGCTCCGGCTCCAGAGCAGCCGAAAACGGCGCAGCCGGCGCCGACCCGTCCCGCGCCTCCGGGGGCAGGTGCGAAGCGATGAAAAAGAT
>JAGAZS010000232.1 GCA_017939945.1 Schwartzia sp. (in: firmicutes) | reverse complement strand
GCCATCGAGTGCCTGCCGCTGACCCACACCAGTTATCTGCTGCGCGGAATCGGAAGCGGCGCCGAAGTCTCCATGATCTCGGTAGCGGTCCTCGCCGCCTACCTCGTCGCGGTGCTGCTGATCAGCGGCAAAGCGTTCGTGAATCTGCGGCGGTAATTCGAGATAAAATTACGGCAGTATGGGTTGGGCTCTGCTGCCGCATTTATTATGGGCATTTCGGAGCTTTTGCCTTGATTTTTCTTTTTTGGTGCTATATGATACAGATAAAAAGGGGGGACGTTGCATGGCAAATGAATATATACTGCAGGTTCCGTTGGACGCAGAGTTAAAGAATGCAGCAGAGGCTGTATATCGCCGGATGGGCGTCAGCCTTGCAGAAGCCGTACAGATTTTCGCGCAGCGGAGCGTAGAAATCAATGCCTCGCCTATCGCAATGAAAGCAAGGCGCGCGAGAGGCATAGCCAGGAAATACGCGAATCCCGATTTGATCCCGATGGAAGAAGGGGCATTTGAAAGGGCGTTTGACAAGAATTTGAATCGGCATCTTCAATAACGTCAAAAAACGCGGAAACACGGCAAAATTGCCTGCTTCCGCGTTTTTTTATCTCAATATTCCTCATAAATGGGGCGGAGATTCGGGTCACGGCTCGGCCTTCCGCCGACACCTTTCTGCTGCCAGTTGTTCCAGATAACCTTCGCCACGCGGTCAGCCAACTCGTCGGGCAGGAACGGCTTTTTGATGTAATCCTGCACGCCGTAGTCCGTCGCCTTGACTACCGAACCGAGGTCGGCGGCTGCGGTCAGCATGATGACGGGCGTGTCCTTCAGCTTCCTGTCCGCCCGAATGACGGACAGCGTCTTGAAGCCGTCCCAGACCGGCATGTCCACGTCGAGCAGCACGAGGTTGACGTCGAACTGGTGCATCAGCTCGATGCCCCGCATGCCCGATTCCGCCGTCAGGATTTTGTAAGGCAATTTCTTCGTCAGGATCATTTCCGCCATCTGGCGGTTGATCTCGTCGTCGTCAACCATCAGCACCGTAATATTTTTGCTGTCAAGCACCATCATTTTTATTCAGCCACCTTTCCGCGTCTTGCGCGAGCTTGTCGTAAAGAGCCATCGTCCGTTCGTGATGGGATCGGATATACCATGCCGCCTCCTGCTTCTCCTCGTCGCTCGCATCCTCGGCGAAGCATTTTTTGCCGGCAAGTTCCAGTTTTTTCGCAGCGTCGGAGCATTTCTGCCCGCCGATGGTCATGGAGGTGGATTTCAGCGCGTGGAGCATTGTGGCATAATCCTTCCAAGCTTCCGCGTCGAGATGCTCCTTCATCTGCTTCTGCTTGTCGGGGCGGAGCTTAATGAACAGCCCAAGCACCGCCTTGTACATATCCACCATGCCACCATTATACTTCATGCCCTGCTCGATGTCGAGGTCTCCCGTGTCCTGTTTTTTTGTGTCTTCCGCTTCACTCTCCGCCGCCGTCGGCTCCGTGCTTTCCTCGTCGGCGGGTCCGGGCCGGATTTTGTCCGTCGGCAGGTATTTCACCAGCGTCGCCTCCAATAGCATGCTGTCGATGGGTTTCGAGATATAAGCGGCGAAGCCCTCTTTGATGAACGCGTCCTTCGCGCCGGAAATGGCGTTGGCCGTCAGCATGATGAAAGGCGTGTCCTTGGCGTTGGGCAGGTTCTCGGCGCGGTGCAGCGTCTCGACGCCGTCCATGTTCGGCATCATGTGGTCGAGGAGGATCAGGTCGTATCCCCGCTCGGCGAGGCGCTCCAAGCACTCCGGGCCGCTCATGCAGGTGTCGATATGGATTTTCGTCTGCTTCAGAAGTCCCTTGACCACCAAAAGGTTCATCTCGTTGTCGTCCACCACGAGGATGCTGGCGTCCGGCGCGGTGAAGGACGGGACATACTGCTCGGCGTGGACGGAGGCTTCGCTCATGCGCTCGGTGAGATTGCCGATGGGGGAGTCCTCCATGATGGTCTGGGGCAAAATGATGGTGAAGGTCGAGCCTTCGCCGTAGATGCTTTTCAGCTCGATGGTGCCGCCCATCAAATCCAGCAGCATGCCGGTAATCGCCAGCCCCAGCCCCGTGCCTTCGATATTGCGGTTTTTCTCCTGGTCCAGCCGCTCAAAGTCGCGGAACAGTTTTTTCTGATCCTCCTCCTTGATGCCGATGCCGGTGTCGTTGACGACGAAGGAGAGATAGATGCGGTTCTCCTCCCGCTTCTCGTTCATCACGAAGAAATTGACCTCGCCGTCCGGCGTGTACTTGACCGCGTTCGTCAGGATATTGATGACCACCTGCTGGACGCGCATCATGTTGCCCAACAGGGCGTCGGGCAGATCCTCGTCGATATGGATATGGAACTCCAGACCCTTGGCGTCCGCCTTGGGCTGGATCATGGCCACCACGTTCTTCAAGAGCCGGGAAAGCTGGTATTCGCTTTCAAAGATTTCCAGCTTGCCGGACTCGATCTTGGAGAAGTCGAGGATGTCGTTGATGATGGAGAGCAGCGACTCGCCGGCCCGGGAAATGCTCTGGGCGTATTCCCGGATGTTCGGCCGCTCCACTTCCCGCAGGATCATTTCGTTCATGCCGAGGATCGCGTTGATCGGCGTGCGGATTTCGTGGCTCATGTTGGCGAGGAACGCGCTCTTCGCTTGGCTGGCCCGGTCGGAAAATTCCTTTTCCCGCCGCAGCGCGTCGCTTTCCTCCGCTTTCGCCTGCACGATGAAAAGATAGACGCTCGTCAGCGCAATCAAAAGCAGCAGGAGCGCCCCGGAACGGAGCACCAGCGTGTAAATCCGCGCGATGCCGCCCGCCACCGCTTCCCATGGCACGAAGCCCATCAATGTGCAGTTCGTTTCGGGCAAATCCGCGCCGAACAGGAACACGCGCCCCTTCCGGCTTTCCGTGTAAAACGCCGCGGCGGGCGCGGCGGCAAGGCCGTCCCGGATTTTTTCGTAAGCCGCCGTGACGGAGGGATCGGCGAAAAACGCTTCGTCCTCCTCGTCGTAGTTGCGGTAGGGGATGATTACTTGCCCGTCGTGGGAAACCAACAGGAATTTCCGGTCGGCGTGGTACTCCGCGAGATTGAAAAGCTGCACCGCCTGCTCCCCGTTGTAAAGCCTCCACAGCACGCCGCGCACGTTGTCGCCGGAACGCAGGGGGGTGGCGAACAGCAACCCTTGGCCCTCGGCATAGTCTACGACATCATGGCCGAGGACGGCATGAGGCAGCCGGTGGAACTTCGAGGCGGGG
>JAGAZS010000231.1 GCA_017939945.1 Schwartzia sp. (in: firmicutes) | reverse complement strand
GTCACGACGCCTTCCGCCGTCTCAATGAAGCCGTTCCCGTTTCGTGCCGGACCTTTCAGACATTTTGCGATTTCCCGGCCCATACTAGGCTTCTCCGCAATATATAACCGCATGGATTTACCGTCCTCTTCATTTCTTTTCGTTTAGTATTTTACCATAGACAGAACAGCAACACAAAAAAGAGGCCGAAAAGCAAAGACATTTTCTTCACGTATCGGCCTCTGTCAGATTACCTTGCCTTCTATTTCCTTATTTTGCTTCGCCCACTGAACCAAGTATATGTGAAGCCGCGTTATCGAGTTCCGCCGACTGGTACGCCGTCGCCACCGCCGTCAGGCTCACAGCTTTGACCGCCTCCGAGCGTTGGCGGATTTTCGGCGCGTCGTGGCGTTTCGCCGCCTGTGTCTCATCTTCCGGCAAGCTCTTGTACTGTTTGGTGTGCATGAAGTCCTGCCACTCCGCCTGCAAATGGCGAAGAACCAAAAGAATCAAAGGCTCGTCGAATTCGCCGCCGTCATTTTTGTCGATCCGGTCGAGAGCGGACGAAGTGTTTTCAGCCTTTTCATCTTCGTCAGCACCCGTCCCCACAGCACTTTTCGCATTTTCCGTGCCGTCCGCGCTTGCCTCGTTTGCTGCGTCCGCTTCCGCATTTGTCGCGTCCGTGGCATCCGTCGCCGTGCTTTCCGGCGAAGCCGCCGTTTCCGCGCCAGCGGACACATTCGCCGCGTCTCCCGCCATGCTCGCGTCTGCGGTTGCCGCCCCGGCCTCCGCTCCCACGGAAGCGTTCGCATCCATCGAAACACCAGTGTCAAAAGAGGCCGCGCCTTCCGCGCTGGCTCCCGCGTCGCCTGCGGACACCGCCCCGCCGGACACGCCTCCGCCGCTGGCGCTGTCGATGGCGTCAGAGCAAGCCGCCGCCGCATTCGCGTAGGCAATCGCCACCGCGCGCATCGCCTCGGCTTTCGTCTTTGCCGATTTCAGCGCCCGTGCCAGTTTCTCGCGCTCCTCCATCGTGACCTTGGCTTTTTTGTACAGTTTTTCGTCATGCTGGCGCAAATATTCCAGTTCGTCCGCCGAGAGCTTCTTGCCGCGCTTCAGCTTCTGCTTGATGCTCCCCGTCTTGGCCTTGACCGTCCGGTCGTCGTCCTTCTTTTTCGACTTTTCCAGCGTCATCTCGACGATGGTTTTCGGCGCGGCGGCTCGCGCCTCCTCCTGCGCTTTCACAAAAGTCGTTTTCGCGTCCTTCCAGTCAAAAGACTCGCCTGTTTTCATCTTTTGCTTCGCGGATTTTTTGAGCTGGAATTGCTGCAAATACGTCCGCATCGTCCCGACCACCGCAAACATGGCTAAAACCTCCCTGTTCCCTGAACCAAAAAATTTCTCTCCATAGTCCTTCCTAAATATATTATACCATTCGCTTTAGGCGTTGTACAGAAAAAAACACTGAAGTGCTTGTGTATACAAAGGATTTTGCGTATAATAATTTTGTTTTGGAACGCATACCAAAATCATAATAGCACGATGAGGAGGCACACCATGCCAAAGAAAATATTTCCCATCCCGAAAGACAAACTGGAAGAAATCATACGGTGCTATCCGACGCCGTTCCATATTTATGACGAGGCGGCCATCCGAAAAAATCTGCGGCGGCTCTTCGCGGCGTTCTCTTGGGCGCCGTCCTTCCGCGAGCATTTCGCGGTGAAAGCGACGCCAAACCCGTACATCCTGAAGCTCCTCGCCGAGGAAGGCGCGGGGGCGGATTGCAGCTCGCTGGCCGAGCTGCTCTTGGCGGAGATGGCGGGCATCCGGGGCGAGAAAATAATGCTGACGTCGAACGACACCCCCGCCGACGAATTCCAAAAGGCGCGGGAACTCGGCGCGATCATCAACCTCGACGACGTCACCCATATCGACTATCTGGAAAAATGCGCAGGCTTCCCCGACTGCCTGTCTTTCCGCTACAATCCCGGCAACCTCGTTACTGGCAACGACATCATCGGACAACCGGAGGAAGCGAAGTATGGCCTGACACATGACCAACTTATCGAAGCTTATCGAATCGCAAAGGAACGCGGCGTCAAGCGTTTCGGCCTGCATTGTATGATCATTTCCAACGAGCTAAACGCCAATTCTTTCATTGAGACAGCGAAGCTGATGTTCCACACCGCTGTTGAAATCAAGGAAAAGCTCGGCCTCAGCCTGGAATTCGTCAACCTCGGCGGCGGCGTAGGCATCCCCTATCGTCCGGAGGAAGAGCCGGTCAATTTGGAAACTGTCGGCGCGGGCATCCAAAAAGCCTATCAGGAAATCATCGTGCCCGCGGGCCTCGACGGTCTCGCTATCGCCATGGAGCTTGGCCGCGCAATAACTGGACCGTATGGTTGGCTCGTCGCAACTGCCATCCATGAAAAAAAGACATACAAGGATTACATCGGCCTTGACGCCTGCATGGCGAACCTGATGCGTCCCGCCATGTACGGCGCGTACCATCATATCGTCGCCGTCGGCAAGGAAGACGCCTTCTGCGACCACGTCTATGACGTCACCGGATCGCTCTGCGAAAACAATGACAAATTCGCCATCAACAGGAAATTGCCGGAAATCGAAATCGGAGACC
>JAGAZS010000023.1 GCA_017939945.1 Schwartzia sp. (in: firmicutes) | reverse complement strand
TTCGATTATGCGCGGCGCATCGGTGGTTTTGACGGGATGTCGAGTGACGCCGCATCGAAGGATCGTATGTGGTTCATTGTGGGAAAGATTTGGTAAAGGAAATGCCGCGCATTGGGAAAACGTTCTGATGCGCGGCTATTTTTTTTTGAATTGTTTGATGGTTTTTTCCGATATTTTTCAGAAAGGTATTGACTTATTCATAGTGCGGTGCTATGATGACGTTGTCAGATGATGACATTGAAAAATGAATATGGATTGGATTGGGTGTCGAGAGACTTAATAGAAAAGCCGGTTGAAGGCCGGCGCGGTCCCGCCACTGTATCAGGGAGCGACTTTGCAATAGTCCACTGGGGAATACCTTGGGAAGGCGCAAAGGAGCAATGAACTGGAGCCAGGAGAACTGCCCGATCGACGATCACCGTTTGAACCTGCGAGGGATGGGGAAGGGGATTGAAGGAATCCAAAATGTTTGCACGATGTGCAAGTGTTTTTGTGATTTCGTAGTTTCGATATGAGGCTCTTTTCCATTTGCAGGAAAAGAGCTTTTATTTTTGTCAAAAGGTTTTCCCTATGGTTTTGTGTTCAGCTCCATAGGGAAGCACTGCTCATACATTTCATTCATTTTTTTCGGGCTGCTTTGCGGCTCGGGCCGGGGGATTTCCCCGGCCTCCCTCCTCTTTTTTGTGAGAGCACTTAATGAACGCGAGCTGAAGCGAAGCGTGAGTTTAGTGCGACACATGCTTGACCAGTTGATGAAGCCAAGCCGAGGGCGTAGGCTGAATCTAGTGGGCATAGTGTTGTCATAAGGTTTTCTCCATGGTTTCAGCTCTATGGAGAAGCATTGCTCATACATTTTACCTTCGCCGTATTTGCGGCGGGCCTCCAAAGAGGATTTTGGAGGCTTCCTTTTTCCTACAATGCCGTAAGGCATGAAAATATATTTATCATTTATCAAAGAAAGGTGGAGTGTTTATGGGAACGTTGGAAACGAAAGGCCTGAAGCCGCTGAAGATGCCTGCGGCAGCAAGTCCGGCTTCGCGCGACGTCGAGGAAGAATGGTGTGCAGACCCGCATCTTTCGGCCGTGGAGATGACGCCGCTTGAAGCGAGGCTCGCTGCGAAGAGTCCGGATCTGGCGGAGGGGCTGAAAAAGCTTCGTTCGCTGGTCGGGGAAGAGGCTTATGCGAAGCAGATTGCGGAGCTACCGAACCTGACGCGGAACGCGCAGTCACTTTTGGTGGTAGCGAAGAGTTTTATGCAGCGGTCGCTTTTGGAGAGGGATTTTATCCCGAAGTTCAAGGAAGCTTTCGGCGTGGCGGATGTCCGCGTCGTAGCATGATAAAAAATATTTATTTATAAGGAGAGGTTTGTATGAGAAAATCCTGGAAGAATCTTTTGGCGGCATCGCTGGCTTGCACGACGTTGGTCGGCTTTTCGGCGACGGCATCGGCGGCGTACACGCTGAGCGAGGAGGTCAAGGCTCCGACGCCCGCACTGAAGCAGGCGGCACAGATTGGCGTGTTGGTTCATTCGACGCCGGAACTCCAGAATCTTGAAAACAAGGACGCCATCGTGGTCATGAGCTTCGGCACGACTTATAAAGAGACGCGCGCTAAGACGATTGACGCGACGATTGCGGAAATTCAGGCGGCGCATCCGGATACGAAGGTCGTGACGGCGTTTACGTCTCATATCATTATTGATCGCATCCAGGCGAAGGAAGGCATCAAGTATCCGACGCCGGAGGAGGCTCTCGAGCAGCTCAAAGAGGAAGGCTATACCCGCGTGGCGCTGACGTCGCTGGACGTGATTCCGGGCATGGAATATGCCTATGATACGGCTGTGTTCAATCAGTACAAGGGCGAGTTCAAGAAGATGACGCTGGGCGAGCCGCTGATGTATTGGATGGGCCAGGAAGAGCAGCGCGACGATGTGCTCGATTTTGTCAAGGCGCTTCAGTATGAGTTGAAGGACGCAAAGCTGGAAAAGAACGAGGCTGTGCTCTTCATGGCGCATGGAACTCCGCATCCGGCGAATGCCTACTATCCGGTTATCAACAGCCGTTTCCATCTGACGAATCCGCCAATGCGGAACGCCTACGTTTACACAGTTGAGGGCTGGCCCGGATTGACCGAGGCGATTCATCGCCTGAAGAGGAAGGGCTTCAAGAAAGTTCTGCTGGTGCCGATCATGATGGTGGCAGGCGATCACGCGACCAACGATATGGCAGGCGATGAGCCGGATTCCCATAAATCGATTCTGGAAAAGGAAGGCTTCAAGGTCCGTACATATCTGCATGGCCTTGGCGAGAACCCGGAGATTCGGAAGCTGTATGTTGCACGTGCCAATGAGGCATGGGATGCTTTGCAGGCAAAATAATTTTAAGGAGGAGAGCTGCCGACAGAATTTTTTCTGCGGCAGCTCTTTTTTGGCACGAAGGATTGGGATGTCATGAATCGACAAAGGGCAGAGTATTTGCAGCCGCCGATGCGGATGGCTGGAAGCTTCGGAGAAATCGCGGAATTGGAATATATGTTGGTCGCGTTTTTCCATCTGCGCGTGATTGAGCCGTGGAATCTGGAAACGATCAAGGCGAAGGTCAAGAAGCAGGCTGCGGCGTGCCATTTCTCTGACAATCTAGCGGAAGAATGGGAGTTTGACGCTTATGCGGCGGCGCTGTATCGGACGGTCTGCGAGCTGAAGCACAGTCCGATCCGAACGGGGCTTTGCGATGCGCCGGTTCCGACGGGCGAGGCGCGGGTGGAATATTTTTTGCTGTTGGCCCATGAGGGATGCGGCTCGTTTGGTGAATTGCTCCGTTTTTTTGCGGCAGAGGCCGGATATACGATTCAGGAGCTTTGCGAGCATCCGGGATTGATGACGGAAGACGAGCAGACGTACGGGCAATGCTATGACGCTTTGCTCGACCGGATGCGAGATTTCCTGAAGGCAATGGATGAGGATGGTTTTTCCCGAGCGGCGGCGATGAAAGCGGCGGACGGGAACGAGAATTGCGCGGAATTGGCTCCGCTGCTTTTGCGTGTTTCGGATGAAGCAGTGCAGTTTTTGGAGAAGCCGTCGATTTCGGCGCGGTGCGTTTGGCCGCGACGGATACGAGGATTTTCTGACGACGCGGAGGAGATCCAAAGACGTTTCCGAAGCGAGGCAATCAACCCGCTTTTTATTGAAGGAATGGCGGATTACGGACGGCGCGGCGCGATGGCGCTGGCGGCGTATGTTTCGCGAAGCTGCCAATGGGACGCGCTTTGCCAGGGGCTTGAGAATTGGATGTACGAAGCGCTGGCGCAGACGTACGCGCTCCGTCCCGAGGTGCAGCGATGGATGATCAAGGTATGTCCGGGAGCGCTTCGGCATTTGACGGGAAGCTTGATCGCGGCTGCGCAAAGCCCGCGCTGGCACGCAAGCCTGAAAACAAGAATGGAGCTTTTGTGGCTGTATCGTTCGTTGGAAAAGCCGCAAAGGGTACGGCGAGAGTGGGCGGAAAAAGGGCAGAAGCAGGCGTGAAAAACGGCGGCACGAAAAGACGTGTCGCTGTTTTTGTTAGAATAGGCAGCAAAGAGAAAGGGGATCGTTATGAATCGTTGGCTGATCGTTTATTCGTCCGTAACAGGAAATACGAAAAAAGTCGCGGAGGCGTTTTGCGAAGAAGTAGGAGGTACTCTCACGAGAGTTGAAGATGCGGGGGAACCGGAGGGGTTCGACGCGGTGGCGGTTGGCTATTGGCTTTGGCGCGGCGGTCCAGATCCGAAGACGGCGAAGTATCTTTCAAGGCTTTCCGGTGTGAATGTGGCGCTTTTTGAGACGCACGCGGCTGATAACCGGAGCGAGCATTCGGTGACGGCGTTCGCACGGGCAGCGGCGTGCCTCGGAAAAGATTGCCGAGTGCTCAATGTGTTCGAGTGCCAAGGTCAGGTGCCGGAAGCTGTGCGCGAGAAGCGCGCGCGACTGGAAGCCGAGAAGCCGGCAGATCCCCATGCGAAGGCGCAAGGCTGGAAAACTTCAGTGGGTCACCCTGACGCGGCGGACCTTGCAGAAATAAAGGCGTTTGCCATGCGAACAGACAAAAAACTTTCGTACTTTTTGAAAAAGGACAGCAC
>JAGAZS010000230.1 GCA_017939945.1 Schwartzia sp. (in: firmicutes) | reverse complement strand
AGCGGCGTGAACAGCACCGGCGAAGCGGTGCGCGGCGAAGTGTTCATGGACGTGGCGACCTTTTCCGCCATCAACGCCGAGCGCGAAGCGGCCGGCGAAGAGCTTTTCCGTAATCCGCGCAACGCGGCGGCGGGCATTTTGCGGAACAAGGAGCGCAGCGTCTATCTCGACCGCCTGCGCTACATGGTTTACGACATTCCCACGCTTGACGTCGCCGAGCCGGAAAAGCTGGCGATGCTCCGCGAAAAAACCGCTTTCGAGGTGGCGCAGGTCGGACAGGCGGAAAGCGTTGAAGCGGAAATCACCGCCATCGAAAAATTTTATGAAGAGCATTTGCACGGCGGCGTGCCGATCGACGGCGTCGTAGTCAAGAACGCCGAAGCGGGCAGCCTCGCGCGCTTCGGCGGCACGAACCATCACAATTCCAACGCCGTCGCGGTAAAATTCCGTCCCGACCAGGCGAAGACCGCGCTGCGGGAAATCGTCTGGCAGGTCGGCCGCGACAGCCTGACGCCGGTGGCCGTTTTCGACGAGGTGGAGCTGGACGGCACCACCGTCTCGAAAGCGAGCCTGCACAACTGGGCCAACGTCCGCCGCCTCGCGCTGCACCCCGGCGACGCCGTGCTGGTGGAAAAAGCCAACGAAATCATCCCGCAGGTCATCCAAAACTTCGGGCAAGAAACGCCGCCCGCGCCCTTCGCGCGTCCGACCGTCTGTCCCGCCTGCGGCGCGGCGCTGGCCAGCCGCCGACTTGAAACGTCGATTCCCGACATTCCCGAAGACGAACAGATCGAGCTCTACTGTCCGAACAACGCCTGCGCCGAAAAACTCGCCCAGGCCGTCGCCTATCTCGGCAGCCGTCGTCTCCTCGCCATCGACGGGCTTTCGGTCATGACCGCGCGAAAGCTGACCGGCGCGACGGGAGACGCGGAAGCGAAAATCGCCGCGCCCTGGGATATTTTCCGACTGACCGTCGAGGATTACCGTGCGCTGCCGGGCTTCGCCGAAAAATCCGCGTCGTCGCTTTACGACGCGGTGCAACGCGCGAAAAATTCCTGCGACCTCGCGCATTTCGTCGCCGCCTGCTGCGTGCCCGGCGTCGGGCTGACCGTCGGCGGCGCGCTGATGCGCCGGTACCATACCGCCGACGCTCTTTTCGCCGCCCTTTCCGACGAAACGAAAAAAGACGAACTGACCGCCATCGACGGCATTGGGGAGACGCTTGCGGGCATTTTGCAGGGCGAGACATTCACCAACGCATTCCGCGCCCTTCGCGAACATATCACACCGACTGCCTACGAGCCGCCCGTCGCACAGGACGGAGCAAAGCCGAAGGGCAAATCCCTGACCTTCGTGATTACCGGAAAGCTCTCCCGCCCGCGGGACGAAATCAAGGCGGGGCTCGAAGCGAAAGGCCACAAGGTCACGGGCAGCGTCTCGAAAAACACCGACTATCTGCTCTGCGAATCGAAAGACTCCCAAAGCACCAAGGCAAAAAAAGCCCGCGAACTCGGCACGCAAGTCATTGGGGAAGCCGAACTCGCGGGGATATTGGAAAACGCATAACGCCCTCATACGGGAACTAAAAAAATCGCTCCGCGAATCAACGGAGCGATTTTTTGTTCCTGTTACTCTCCCATCAAGGCGTCGGCGTATTTTTCCGGTACTTCGCCTTTCGGATTCTTTTCGAGATATGCGCGATAGGCCTGTACCGCCAGCGCGTCTTCCCCTTTCGCCTCATAGCTCATGCCCTGCAGCCGAAGGTTCGCGGCAAAGGCGCCGGGGGCGAGCTTTTCCACCATTCGGCTGTCCGCCAGAGCGGCGTCGTAATCGCCAACAGCTTGAAGCGTATAGCCGCGATAGAGGTAGGTGCGCGCCTGGTTCGGCGCGAGGGCGACAGCCGTATTCAGCTCGACGAGAGCGGCGTCGTTAAGATCCTGCTGGAAGAACGCGCGACCACGCTCGGCATGCGCAAAAGCTTTCGCTTCGTCGCCCGGCTCGCAGGCAAGCAATCGATTCGCCTCGTGAATGGCGAGATTGGGCAAATCCAGCGCGTTGTAGGTCTGGCTTTTTCCCGCATAGCTCTCGATGTTCTTTTTCTTGTTTTCCTTCGCCTTTTCCCGTTGCTTCTCGATATCCTCGCGGCGTTCCTGTTCCTTCTCCAAATATTTTTCGCGGTTGCCCGTTTCGCGATCCTTTGAATACGCGGCGGTAACAAGCGCCTCGAGACGCTCGCCGAGACGCAGTTCCTGCACGGCGCTCTTCAAATGGCGGTACGCTTCTCCGTTGTTCAGGAAATCGACGCTGCCGTCCGGCTGCTTCGTGAAATGCCAGGCCGAGACCAGCGCGTGGTCATGGAAGCCCTTGGCGATACCGCCCGCCACGAGGCAGGCACGTTCCTTCGCGCTGTATTCCTCGTTTGCCGCCATGGTCAGGAACGGATTGCCGTCAATGAAAACCGCGTCGTCCTTTGCCTCGACGTGCCCGAAGCTGAAATCTTTCATCCATTGTAATCCGCGTTTCAGGCGGTTCGAGGTTTCGGGGTGATCGTCGGGACTGATCAGGGATTCCGAGTGGCTGTCCGGCATTCTGTGAATCATCGCGGGGAACCCGCCCGGATTGAAGCCGGCGCTGGCCATCAGCCAAAAGCCCGACTCGTCGGCGTCCTTTTCCGAAGGCGCGGTGATATTTTTCGCCGCGTTGTAATTCGTCAGGATATCGGTCAAAATACCGGTCAACCCGCCGCCGGCAATCGCCGACGCCCCGTATTGGATCGCCGCCTGCTTTGCCACGTCGTAAGCGATGTGCTGATGAAGGCCGTGAATCATCTCATGGGCGAGCACGCCCGCCAGCTCGTCGCGGTCGCCGTGCAGCGCGGTAATCAGTCCGCGGTTGATGCTGACGAAATCGGCGGCGGTGCAGGACGCGTTGAAGGAGTCGTCTGCGTTGATATTCCAGCGGAACGGAAGCGAATCCGCCGCCATCGCGTATTCGCCGCGCTCGATCAGCTGATTCATTATGCCGTCGATGAGGACGCGGTTCTCCTCCGTTTCGTCCGCGCCGCGCTCCGCAGCGTCCTGATCGAACAGTTTTTTCTGCACGACGGGATCGTTGCCCATTTTCAATATGCCGCCAAGATATGTGTGGTACGCCGACGTCGCACCGATAGCGCCGGTAATCACGTCGACGAGGATATTCGCCTCGGCGGCGGGCGGCGCGGGTACGAGTAGCGCCGCCGAGACGCCTGCGGCCAATACCCCCATGCGCATTTTCTTCCAAAGACGTTTCGCTTTCATGGCAAAGCCCCCTGTCGTCAATCTTGATACTTGAATTGTAATCCTTGCTCCCCGACGATGTCAACACGACCTACCAATGATATTTTTCCCCGCGCATGATCTTGAACGCCCGGTAAATCTGCTCCGTCAAAAGCAGGCGCATCATTTGGTGAGTGAACGTCATGCGCGAAAAGGAAAGGCGCAATTTCGCCGCCTTCCGCACGGCACGGGAAATCCCGAAGGCGCCCCCGATCAGGAACGTGAGATGTGATGCTCCGCCGACCATCCAATCGTCCAACCGCGCGGCAAGCTCCTCGGAAGAAAGCTCTTCCCCCGTGACGTCCAGCACGATCAGTTCGCTGCCCTCCGGCACCCTTGCCAAAAGACGCTCTCCCTCGCGGGCGAGCGTCTTTTCCTTTTCCGCCGAGGAAAAATTATCCTGCATTTT
>JAGAZS010000229.1 GCA_017939945.1 Schwartzia sp. (in: firmicutes) | reverse complement strand
TGCATAATTTCAACAAACTTACATATATATTATATTTTACCGTAAACTAATACTTTGGCAGCTTTCCAAAAAAATCCGTCTCCCCGCGCGCCGCCGCCAATTTTTCCAGCTCGTCCTCAGTCAGCTCGCGTTCCGCCATCTTCGCCTGAATCTTTTGCCAAAGCCGCACCTCCAGGCTCGGATCGTCTGCGGCGAAATCCGCGCGCCGGAACAATTCATCCATCCCGCGCACCTCCTCCGATACCCGTTTTCCGCTTTTCCCAGCCATTTCGCATTCTCCCTTCTCTTGCTATATTATAATACAAATCAGCGGACAATAAATTGACGCATTGCGAAAAATTTTTTCCAAAAAAATGTTTCACGTGAAACAATAGAACATAATCTGAAAATATTCTCACACTTCCGTTATGTTGCGGATTTTTTTTTCGTTGCAGGTCAAATATGTGGCGGACGCGGTTATTTTATGATAAAATCAGACTATAGTTTACAGACTGACGGACGTTTTGTCTTTTCTCCGCAAGATGCTCCGCCAAGCCGTTCCGAACGCTTTCGCGACCGGTGCGGCGGTTATATCACTTATCCTTGAAACGAGGGGTTTCAAATGGACAATTCGAACAATATAAAACCGGGCGGCCCCGGGCTTGCCCATTATCTTTCCCCCATCGCCGTCTGGGCGCTGTCCTTTGGCTGCGCCGTCGGCTGGGGCGCTTTTGTCATGCCGGGGACGACGTTCCTGCCCATCGCCGGGCCGCTCGGCACGGTCCTCGGGCTTTTCATCGGCTCCTTGGTCATGCTCGTCATCGGGTGGAACTATATCGCGATGATGAAAAAATACCCTGACTCGGGCGGCACCTTTTCCTACGCGAAAAACCTTTTCGGCTATGACCACGGATTTTTCGCCGCCTGGTTCACCACCCTTTCCTATATCGCCATCCTTTGGGCGAACGCCACTGCGCTGGCGCTGATCGTGCGAAACATCTTGGGCAATGTGTTCCAGTTCGGGTTCCATTACAGCTTCGCGGGATATGACGTCTGGCTCGGGGAAATCCTGCTTTCCGACGCCGCCATCATCCTGCTGGGCGCGCTGGTCATCGGCGGCAAGCGTCTCTCCGCCCACATCCAGACGATTTTCGCGGTGCTGCTCTTGGGCGGCATTTGCGTGGTGTTCGGCGCGGCGCTCTGGACGGAGGGCAGCATCGCTGACGCCTTTGCGCCGGCCTTTTCCTCCGGGCAGTCCGTTCCGCTGCAAATTTTCCATGTGGCGGCTCTCGCGCCTTGGGCCTTCATCGGCTTCGAGTCCATTTCCCACTCCGCCCGGGGCGTCGACTTTTCGATGAAAAAGCTGCCCGCCCTGATGCTTTTTGCCGTCGCGTCCAACTTCCTCGCTTACGCGCTCTTGGCCCTGCTCGCCGTCACCGCCCTTCCGGCGGGCTGCCCGGATTGGCGCGCCTATATCGCGTCCCTTTCCGGCGGCATGGGCGGTCTCGCGGGGCTGCCGACATTCTTCGCCGCCCATCGGGCGATGGGGAACGCGGGCGTCGCGGTTCTCGGCCTCGCGGTGCTGGGCGGCGTCGTCACGGGGCTCCTCGGCATGTATATCGCGGCGAGCCGCCTGATTTACCGGATGGCACTGGAAAACATCCTGCCGGGCTGGTTCGGCGAACTGACGGCGGATCGCACGCCGAAGAACGCCTTGCTGTTCATCATGGGCATTTCGCTGGTCATTCCTTTCTTCGGGCGCACGGCGACGGGCTGGATCGTGGACGTGACCACCGTAGGCGCGACGATTGCCTACTGCTACACCTCGGCGGCGGCCTATGCCTCGGCGAAGGCGGACGGCGACCGGCTGGTGAAGGGCACGGGCATGCTGGGCATGATTTTCTCCGCGCTGTTCAGCCTGTTCCTGTTGGCGCCGGAACTTTGGAACATGGACACCCTCGCCGCCGAGAGCTATATCATCCTCGCGATCTGGAGCACCCTCGGATTCATCGTGTTCCGCTTCGTGTTCAACCGCGACACCCAACGGCGGTTCGGCCGGTCCACGGTGGCATGGATTACGCTGCTGTTCCTGATCCTGATTTCCTCCACCATGTGGATCAAGCAGACGACCCATGACATGATGGAGGACGTGGTCAGCGACGTGAACACCTTCTACATACGGGAAATCGAGGGCATGGGCCTCAAGCGCAACCGCGCCCGCAAGGAGTTCGAGGAAAAACATCTCTACAACCAAATGGACGAGGTGCGGGGCGCGCTCCTGAAGAACACGACGATCCAGCTTCTTTTGATCGGCTTCAGCCTCGCGATCATGTTCAATATCTATTCGACCATGCGGCGGCGGGAGACCGAGGCCGACCGCGAGCGGACCCGCGCGGAGGAGAACAGCAAAGCCAAGTCCCGTTTCCTCTCCAATATGTCCCACGACATACGCACGCCGATGAACGCCATCACCGGCTACTTGGAACTGGCGAAACGCGTCCGCGCGAATTGCGACGCCTGCGAAATCTGCCCCGCGGGCCATTGCCCGAAGGACGTCCCCGGGCAAATGAAGGGCTTCATGGAAAAAATCGACGCGTCGAGCCAGCATCTTTTGGCGCTGATCAACGATATCCTCGAAATGAGCCGCATCGAGAGCGGCAAAGTGGAGCTGGAGATCGCGCCGGACGACTTGGTCAAGGCTCTTGACGAAGCCCAGGATATGTTCGCGACGCAGATGGAGGGCAAAGGCATCCGCTTCGTCGTGGACACGGCGAACGTCGAGCACCGCTATGTGCATTTTGACAAGAACCGGCTGAACCGCGTGCTGCTGAACCTCATTTCCAACGCCTACAAGTTCACGCCGGAAAACGGAACCATTTCCGTGACGCTCGTAGAGACAGGCTCCGACACTATGGACGCCTCGTTCACGCTTCGGGTGAAGGACAGCGGCATCGGCATGACGAAAGAATTTGCCGCCACGGTCTTCGAGGCCTTCACCCGTGAGCGGAATTCCACGGTCAGCGGCATCCAAGGCACGGGGCTCGGCATGTCCATCACGAAAAGCATCATCGACATGATGGGCGGCACCATTGACGTCGAGACCGCCCCCGGCAAGGGCACGGAATTCATCATCCGCTTCCGTCTCAAGCTCGCGCCGGAGCTGGCCGAGGAAGAGGC
>JAGAZS010000228.1 GCA_017939945.1 Schwartzia sp. (in: firmicutes) | reverse complement strand
TCTTTGACCGATTTTTTGACGTCTCCCCAGAGGGACCCGGTCGATTTTTCGGACACGTCGCCCCCGCAGACAGGACAGGCGTCCTGCTCCATCCGCAGCTTCTTTGCCGCCTGGCGTTTCTCTTCAAGAGAGAACAGAGCCGACAGTTCTTTGATCGTCATATCTTCAAGCGCTTTTTCCGTCTCTTTCCTTTCTTCCAAATCGCTGAATTTTCCGAAGCAGTCGTCGCAGATATATCCATCCTTCGCTTCCATCGTCATAAGTTTCGGCATCTTTTCACCGCAGAGTGGACAGAATGCCGGCTTTTTTTCTTTGGCGCGGCGGATGACGTCCTGCTCCGCTTTTTTGTTGGTTACCGCCGTTTTGATAGGAGCAATGAAAAAATCATCCGTTTCATCCAGCTTTCCGCTTTCAAAGTCGTCCATCACGGTTTCCCAACAGGAAAGGCAGATCGTTCCGTCGGATACGTCCATGCCTTTATCGGAGAACTCAGAACCGCACACAGGGCATATTTTCCTGATTGCGGCGTCTTCTTTCTTTTTTCCAAACAGACTGTCAAAAAATCCCATAAGATTTCCCCTCCCGTAGTCTTGATTTATGCATGTGAGAAGTTTAAATTTTAACCCTTCCGGACGAGTGGGCATAATGCTCCCAGCGCTGGTCGATGGGCAAAATCATCCGACTCAAATAGGTTAAAATTGCCCGACCCGAAATGGTCATTTTTCCCCGACGCCAATAAAAATGTGTTGTCCGCTTTTCGGTCCACCGTCATCAGAGATTTAGGCTGTCCGGATTTAGAAGGAATTCTTTCAGCCCCATCGTCGTGATGCCGTATTCATCTCTGCGAAGCATGATATTTTCCTTCACAATGATGATTTTTTTGAAGGAATCCGCTACCCCGAGTAAAGGTCGTTTCTCCTGGGCCTGCTTTTCTTCGGTCGGAATGGCAAAAGCGGATTGGATATAATACCGTTGGCTTCCTTTATTCGCGATGAAATCTATTTCCGTACGTTTGGTAACATATTTCCCAAGTTGCTTTTCGCGAAGCTCTACAATGCCGATGTCCACGGCAAAGCCACGATTCCTCAACTCATTGAAGACTATGTTTTCCATGATATGCGTCTCCTCCTGCTGCCGAAAATTCAAGCGAGCATTGCGAAGTCCGATATCCTCAAAGTAGTATTTTGCTGGGGTATTGATGTACTTTTTCCCTTTGATGTCATAGCGCAGCGCTTTTTCAATCAAAAACGCATCCCTCAAATAATCCAGGTATTGCTTGACAGTCGGTGCGGATACCCGGACATTCTTACGGCTTTGGAAAGTATTGGTCAGCTTTTGCGGATTTGTGAGAGAGCCGATGGAAGAAGCCACCAAATCCACTAACTCATCAAGCTCCGAATCATTGCGGATCTTGTTGCGGTCAATAATGTCTCGAAGGTATGTCTGTCTAAACAGATTTTGCAGATACCGGAGTTTTTCCTCATGCGATGCAAGCTGCAATACAAATGGCAGACCGCCAAAGGTGGAATATTCGTTCCAGGCATCCTGCCAATCTCCCTTGCGAAACTCATAAAATTCAGCAAAGCTAAGTGGATGAATGCGAATCTCATCACCGCGCCCACGAAACTCCGTTATAATATCAGTTGATAAAAACCTGGCATTGCTGCCTGTAACATAGACGTCAGCATTATCGAAATGCAAAAAGCCATTGAGGACATCCTCGAATTCGTCCATGAGCTGAACTTCGTCCAAAAGAACATAGTGCATCCGGTTATCTTTGAGGCGCGAAGACACGTACTCATAACATGTATCGGGATTTCGCAGTTCCTTATATTTGCGGTCATCCAAGGATATTCCAATGATATGATTGTCATCAACGCCTTCGTCATGCAAATGTTTACGGAAAAAATCAAACAGCAGGAACGATTTGCCGCAACGGCGGATACCCGTAATAATCTTGATGAGCCGGTTATGCTTGTGGGCAATAAGGCGGCTCAGATAAGTCGGACGTAAAATTCTCATGGCTGACTCCTATTTTAGAAAACAGTCGAATTGGTATTTTTTCTAAAATAGAGTATAGCATTTTCACTGAAGAAAGCAAGCAGGAGGGGGAGAAAGAAAAGAGCCAATAACATTTCAGGTGGTTCTGCTGCCCGTAAATCGGGTATCGGTAGAACCGCCTGTTTTGTTATTAGCCCATAGAATCCAGCCGAAACGAGTAATCAGACTGTTATCATCGCACGATTTTAGCCACATCTATAATTCTTCTTTCAGCTGTTGCCCATTTATATCCGCATCCGCTAACGCCTTTTTAAATTCTTCCAGCGTGACTTCGTCGAGGGGCCTTGTTGCGCCAATTCAAAAGCCTGAAAATGTTGTCCATCGTTCGGGCAAGGTTCTCCCGGGTTTTGCCGGCAGCCTCCGAAAACGGCAACGACTCCTGGTTGATGCTGAATGCGGCGGTAATCCCCGAGCGATAGATTTCGTCTATGTCATTGCTCACGGCTCCGGCGACACAGATTACAGGGATGCCCGCTTCCTTTGCACGCTGCGCAATGCCGCCAACCGCTTTTCCCATCAGCGATTGGCTGTCGAGGCGTCCCTCGCCGGTAAATACGACGTCCGCGTCATGCAGGAGTTTATCGAATTGTACCAAGTCAAGCATGGCGTCAATGCCGCGAATCAGGCGCCCGTTGAAAAAGGCAGCCACCCCGGCGCCCATGCCGCCGGCGGCTCCCGCGCCGGGAACATCAATTTTTATGCCGAAGCTGCGGGCAACTATACCCGTCAAATGCCGCAGGCCGTCGTCAAGCAAGCGAACCGTTTGCGCGTCTGCGCCTTTTTGGGGCGCGAAGATATACGCGGCTCCGTTTTCCCCGACCAACGGATTGTCAATATCGCACATGGCCTCTACGGGAATGCCTCGCAAAGAAGCCTGCACTGCATCAATATCCACGGAGGCAATGCGGCAGAGGGAAGCTCCGGTCGGGATAAAGGCGTTTCCGTCCGGATCTTTGAATACGGCTCCCATTGCCGCAGCCGCACCGCAACCGCCGTCGTTGGTGGCGCTTCCGCCGAGTCCGAGAACAATCCGCTGCGCGCCTTGCTCCAACGCATGACGCATGAGTTCTCCCACGCCGTATGTCGTTGCCGTTTCCACCGATTTGCAGTCGCCCATGAGCGGAAGCCCGGCTGCCGCCGCCATCTCGATGACAGCCGTCCTGTCCGGCAGAAGACCGTAACAGGCGTCCACTTCATCAAACAGAGGGCCCTTGACGGGAACGCAGTTTTTCTCGCCGCCGGCAGCGGACAAAACCGCGTCCACGGTGCCCTCGCCGCCATCCGCAATCGGGATTGGGATGACATCCGCATGAGGGAAGAACCTCTTTGCGGACTTGGCCATGATATCGCAGGCATCCCGGGAAGAGAGCGTTCCTTTAAAAGTGTCGGGAATGATGATGATTTTTTTCATGGTTGCCTTTCCGTTTCTTGTGCCATCATAAGGTTAAGAATGGTGGATGCAATATAATTTTACCATGCCGGACGATTGGTATCCATACACTATTTACTGGTCTCTTTTTGGGGCGACGTAAAATTGCTGAATTGAATAGTTATCTTCTACATTCCACATGTTGGCAAATAGTTTTTATTCCTCAAGAAATAGTTGGCAAACTATCAAATATTTGGCAAATCTAAATGAAACTTGACAAATTTTTGATTGGCTGGATAAAATAATAGCAGCAAAAGAAAGGAGGATGCCAACTCATGCGGGAAGAAGAACTGGAAAACCTGATTCGGAAGGTTCAACGGCGTCAGACTGAATTTCAAACTGTAGAATTAAAAACGGCGGCAGTAGATTTTCCCAGAAGGATATATGACACGCTGTCCTCATTTTCAAACCAGGATGATGGCGGCATTATCATTTTTGGCGTTTCGCAGGAGGATAACTGCAATGTCGTCGGGGTTTACAATGTCGAGAACGCCCAAAAAAAAGCAATGGAAGCCTGCGACCAGATGGAGCCGAAAGTTCGGGCCATATTCACCAGTGCGGAGATAGACGGGAAAATGGTGCTTGCCGCGGAAATTCCTCCCGTGGAATATTGGAACAGGCCTGTATTTTATAAAGGCGCCGGTCGGATCAGGGGCTCTTACGTTCGTGTCGGCGATGCGGACGAGCCGATGAGTGAATATGAAGTATATAGCTACGAAGCATTCCGCAGAAGAATCCGTGATGAGCTGAGGACGATCCCTGATTGCCGCATTGCGCATTTTGACCAGGAACGGCTGAAACGCTATTTGGAAGAGGTAAAAAGAGACCGGAAGAACCTTGCCGCACTTCCCGATTCTGAAATCATGGATTTGATGGGCATTACGCAAAACGGCGTTCCAACATTGGCAGGCGTACTCGTTTTTTCGTTATATCCTCAAACGTGGTTTCCTCAACTATGTATCACGGCGGTGTCTCTTCCCGGAACCGACATGGGGGAAACCGACGAGGATGGCGCAAGATTCCTGGATAACAAACGAATTACCGGCTCGATCCCCGATATGCTGGAAGAGACAGTCAATTTTGCAAGAAAAAATATGCGGACAAAAACCATCGTGGATAAAAACGGGCAAAGAACGGACAAAGACGAGTACCCGATTGTCGCCATTCGGGAAGCCGTTTTGAATGCGCTTATACATCGGGATTACAGTATGCTGACCGAGAATACGCCAATCAGTTTTGAGATGTATCGTGACCGCTTGGAAATCGTGAGCAAAGGCGGTCTGTACGGAGGAGGATCTGTAAAACAGCTGGGGACAGGGAGACCCGAAACCAGGAATGCCGCGCTGGCGAACATCCTGGAGGTATTGAAAGTCACCGAGAACAGATATTCAGGAATTCCAATCATGATACGATCATTTGCAGAGGCGGATCTGCCGCGTCCTGAATTTACTGTAACACGCGGCGTCTTCAAGGTCAGATTCCGAAACCATACGGAAATATCGGAAGAAGAAATAGATAAGACCGACATCCGCCGTGCGGTTGTACAATTCTGCACAACGCCAAGATCGAGAGAAGAATTGACGTCATTTACAGGTAAATCCAGATACTATACGATGGCTTTTATTGTTCGTCCGCTTTTGGAGCAAGGGCAGCTGAAAATGACCATCCCCGAAAAACCCAAGAGCTCTTATCAACGATTCGTTTCAAAGACGAATCATTGATTAAGATATCGAATCAGTGAAAGCTGCGGCGCGCCTAGATTGAGGCAACCGTATACGCAAGCGGAGCCTGATGAGCCGGAAGGATATTCGCTCAAGGCGTTGCAAGGAATCTGACGGTTATCACACATAATACAAAAGAGTTTTGCCGCATTCCCGGTTTGGCAGTGGAGGATTGAACCGAGTGACGAACTGCCCCCATAAGTTAGATTATTGGCCTAACTTATGGGGGTAGTATACGTTTATTGCCCCTTCTTCCCTTGCACTTCTTCCAGGAATCGCTTCAATGCCTTGCTGTCGCTGTGCACCATCTTCTCGATTAGTCGCTGCAGGGATTCATGTTCTCCTCGTTTCAACTGCGTTTCACATAGGGCTTTTTGAACGCCTGCCAGAAGTTGCTGTACCGCGTTCTTTTGCTTGCACGCTTTCAGGGAGATATCGTATTCGTGCATGAGAATCTCGTAGTCGTGGCCCGTCACATGGCGATATTCGTAAGTGGCAGATTGCCTCGTTTCTTCCGCGATGGCGTTCATGGCCTTGATTGCGTTGTTGAAGTCCTTGTTGTAGAGCTTTTGTGTCAGGCTGTCCGCGCGCTGGTTGAATTCCTTCATGCTGTCCTCAAAATTACGGACGGCATACCGGAAGCGTCCCAAGACTTTAAACTGCTCCACAAGGCCGTTCTGCCCATCCTGAATTTCGCGGAAAAGTTCGCCGATCCGAGTCGTCTGCGTCTGCAATTCTTCAATCTGGTCGCCATACTCTCGGAATGCTTCTGCAGCCTTTTCCTGCTCGATGTTTTCCTTGAGTTTCGTCATATACTGGTTGAGGCGTCCGATGTATTTCTCGATTTCCTCCAGTCCCTTTTGGTAGCCGATGACAGACTCGCAGACTTTTTGCAGATCTTCCTTCGTATCGAACGACATATATTATCCCTCCCATCCGGCAGCTGTCTGCCGGATTTTTTCAATTCCTTGTCCTATGTTTGCAATCATGCCCTCCGTCCATCGATGGAGAGGCTCGGCCGCGAAGGGGTAAAGCTCCAGCGCGTCAAAGAACGCCTCGTAAAAGCCTGCGTCCTTGCCGTATTTGGAAGCCCATGCCGCCTTTGCCATCGGGAGCAAATCCTCCGCGCCCCGTTGGGATAGGAGATAGGCTCCGAGAAACTCCACACCGTCGATATCGGGATGCCCCAGCATGCCGTCCACGCTGTTTTTCCGGGTGCGTCCCCGGTCGTTCCAGTCTGCGTCGAGGCTTGCATAGCTCTCGATGGCCTGATGGAAATCGCCGCGGTTTTCCAGGACCTTGCCCCGGCAATAGGCAATCATGTTTTTGTCTTTGCCTTCCTGTGCGAAAATGTTCAGCGCCAGCTCATACTGGCCGAAGTTCAATGCGTTTTCCGCCGTTTCCAGGCGGTTCTCGTCGGCGTTTTCGCTCACACATTGATAAATGTATCCCAGCCAGGTCAGATTGCCTTCCTTTGCCTGCATCAAGAGATGGTCGCAGCGGTCAATGAACCCAGCCTGTGCCGCGTCGGAAAGGAAATCGTAGACGCGGGCGCCGGGAACGGCGTCTTTTTCATAGATCAAGAGGCAGCGATTGCTTCGAGTCGCCCCGACATAGAAATATTTCCATGCCATCACCGGATTGAACCGCGTCTCGCTGAGAACGTTGTACAGCAGCACCGAGGGATATTCCATGCCCTTGCAGCTGACGACGTCAGTCACTGCGTCGGCGTCACTGAGGGGAAAGTCCGACTTGGAGGAAGACGCGGGGAAAGCGAAAATGGTTTGAAGCTCGCTGGCGTCCAGTTTTTTCCATAGCTCGTCAATCAGTATCCGCTGATTTTCCTCGCCGGGGACAATCCAGATCGGCCGTACACCGGGCGGTGTGAGGGGCGGAACGAGAATTTCCTCCGTTTCCAGTTGCTTCAGCGTCAGGATGTCGCTATAACGGAGATATTGCACCGCATAGTTCTGGAATTCGATGATGCTTTTGCTGGAGCGGTAATTGTAATGCAGATAACGGGGTTTCCACTCCGATTCCTCCATCGCCTTGCCCAGATGGCGGTCATATTCGTTGGCGGTGGTGCGCATCCAGCCCTCATCGAAATACGTGGGCTGCACCATCTGGCAGCGGTCGGAGGACATGCGCTTGACCTTTACGCCGCCAAGCAGATGGAAGATGGCCAAAAGCTCCATTTGCGTGAGGTCCTGGCACTCGTCCACGAAAGCGGCCGCATAATTTTGGCTCTTGTCCGGCGGTGTTTGGAGCAGCATCCGGGCGACGTCGTTGTCGTCGAGAAGCTGCCGCCGGCGGAGATATTCCTGATATTTCTCATAGGTACTATAGAGCGTATCTATCCACAGCACATCGCGCACGCTGTCCTTTTTCTCCTGTCGGAGCCGTTCCCTGTACTCTGCCTCCGGCAGGACCTCCGGCATTTTTTTCAGTTTCCCGTAGTCGACGTCGATAGGAACCGCGCCCTTGAGAATTCCGTGAATTTCCCGCCATGCGGCGAGCAGCGTGGACTCCTCGCTTTGCAGGGCAAAGTTTTTGTCCTTGTAATTCCAGAACTGCGTCCAGTCCACTTCCTCCGTCCAAAAGCGGCGGAACAGGGCGAAGCTTTGGGCCGCGTTCAAAAGGTTCTTTTCCGCAATCTTGGGATATCTTTTTTTGAATCTGTCCCGCAGGAAATCAAAGGTGGTGCGGATATCCGCTCGGGACGCCTCCTTTTCAGACAGGCGGCCCTTTTTGAACTCGAAGTCCAAGGTATAGACGAGGTTCTCGGACATGGTCAGGTACAGGCAGTCGTGATTGGGGTTTTGCAGTTGATCGTTCAGCCATTTCAGGCCCACAACGGATTTCCCCGCGCCGGCGTTCCCGATGACGGAGAGATTTTCCGACTTTTCCCCGCTCTCGATAATGGCCTCCTGATCGCGATCGAAAACGAAATGGCGGGGCGAGGCCATATAGTCGCCGAAGCTCAAATGCTCGTCCGCCTTCACCTCCGGCCACGCGTCCATCTGGCGCAGGAATTCTTCCATGTCGTAATAGACATAACCGATGGTTTTCCCGTGGATATTGCGGATGTCCGCCATCTGCCGGTCGTGGGTGCTGAATTTCAGGAGCGTCAAAATTCCGTCCTTGAAAATCATGCTCAAACGGTTTTTGCCGATGCGCCTCTTGAACACGCGGCGCCCCGTGGGCGCGACCAGTTTGAAGTCATTGCCCGCGTCCCGGCCGCCATGGAAAATACGCCCCAGTTTCGTGAGCCGCTGGGCAAAGGTCTTGCGGAAACGCTGCTGCGCCTCGGCGGGCATCCCGCGAAAAATGTGCTTGTCGAACTGCACGCCATGGAACAGGGAGCGTTGGGGAGCAGGTGGGACGGTGGGAGAAGACCCTGCAGATGACCGTGAAGTTTCGTCCAAAGGTTCTTCGGTGACGTCTGGATGAACAGGCGTATTTGATATGTGCATTTCCTGTACGGGCAGAACGTTTTTTTCCTCCGTATTCTGTTTTCGAAAAAACGCGGAGGCATTGATAGTGATGCCACAGGCTTTGACATTGTCTTTCGATGATGACTGTATGTGAGGGGATTCCGTTAATGGGGTCTTGGGCATTGCGGAATTTTGGCTAACCGTCTTTTCGGAGATGGACGCCAACCACGCTTCTGCTGAATTCCTATCCCTGAAAGAGCGTGCCAAAGCATCGGAGACTCCTCTGGTAGCCTTATCATACATTTCCACGTCTGTGAAAATGCCCGTTATTTTTCCCCGCGCCACGGCGTAGTATTTCGTCTTCTTTCCCTTTTCCCATATACTGGGATTATCCGCAATTTCACGAAGCCACGCATCTGCTTCTTTTCGGCTGTCAAAAGCACGCATTTGGGCATCGGGAAATTGACGCGAAAGCTTTTCGTATGTGTCCGCGTTGCTGAAAACAACTGGGTTCTTTCCCAATATAGCCGCGAAGAATTTTTTCTGCATCGAAGGCGCAGGGACGGATGAAATCTGGGACAACTTCGTAGAGCAGGAAGCGGCTGCATTTTTTTGATTTTGGGGGATATCGCTGTTTGTGACGAAACATGCCATTCGCAGGCAGCACCCTACAAAATTGTGCATCAGGATTTTGTAACCGGAAGGAATGTTTGCCGCCTTCATCCATTCGGCGGTTATTTTCTTTTGCGATTCCACGCGATAATAATCTTCCCTCGCTGTGAGAATCGAACACCCGGCGCGTAAATAGTCATATCCTTTTGCTTGCCCAAAAGAAAGGAGCCCCTGCGTTTCCGGTTTCAGATATTTAGGAATATCCGTGAATTCTGTCGACACACCCGTTCCCGTTTCCATGGGCAAGCCGAAGAATCGTTCCAATCGCTCGGCAAGAAGTTGGTTCGGGTCGCTGGTATGGGAGATGGCATTAGATGATTTTGCCGAGACTTCTTTTTCGACACGGTTCGCGGCGAGCAGTGCCTCGTTTTGCCGCTTCCATCGCTCCTCACGGGATTCTTTTTCTGTGTTGATTTGGACAGCTTTTTCATTCCGGACTGATGACAGCCATGCTTTTGCCTCGTCCGGATTCTTAAAAGCACGCGCCATCGCGTTCGGGAATCCTCGGGTAGCCTTATTGTACATAGCTACATCTGTGAAAATGCCTGTTATCGTTCCACGCGCCACAGCATAATATTTCTTGCTTGCCGCATTCGGAATGTTTATGTTGACGGGATCTCGCAACCATGCTTCCGCTGCTTCGCGGCTGTCGAAAGCGCGTGCCAACGCGTTCGGGAATCCTCTGGTGGCCTTGTCATACATTGCCACATCCATGAAAATCCCCTTCATTGCCCCTCGTGCTACTGCGTAATATTTGTTACCTACATTTTGACGGGGGATTGAGCCGGAAATCACGGCAGACTCATTCTCATCGTGTACGACACTTGGTGCAAGAGGAGCCCATTTCAAATAATCTGTCACCCTTTGCCACGCCACGCGAAAAATAATTTCAAAGGAATCAAAGGACATCCATGGGAAGCCGGGATAGGGAAACCAACTGTTCATGATTTCGTCCCGGCTTTTATGTGTCTTTTGGGTAAATTCGTTTTCCAGCCGCGCACTCAGCCTCTTCCCAAGTAATGGAACGCGCGACAACAAAACTGCCATTCAGGAATACCTCTGTAATTTCAAGATTAAGGTGGATTTTCCGCATAATGCGCATTGCCTCCCATTCTCG
>JAGAZS010000022.1 GCA_017939945.1 Schwartzia sp. (in: firmicutes) | reverse complement strand
TTGCCGACAAGGAAGAGGGGCTTCCGCTGCTGGGCGATGCCATTTACCACTACGAGAAGAAGACGGTCCGCAAGATGATCCTGAAGGATCACAAGCGTCCGGACGGCCGTGAAATCACGCAGATCCGCCCCCTCGCCGCGGAAGTCGACCTGATTCCGAGAGCACATGGTTCCGCCATGTTCACGAGAGGCCAGACCCAGATCTGCGACTGTGTCACACTGGCTCCCCTCTCTGAGGCTCAGAGGGTGGAGGGACTTGATCCCTTTATCACCAAGAACCGCTATATGCACCATTACAATTTCCCGAGCTATTCCGTCGGCGAGACCAAGCCGAGCAGGGGCCCGGGCAGAAGAGAAATCGGCCACGGCGCTCTCGCGGAGCGCGCACAGGTGCCGGTGATTCCGACGGAAGAAGAATTCCCTTACACGCTGCGCCTTGTTTCCGAGGTTTTGGAGTCCAACGGTTCCTCCTCCATGGGCAGCGTCTGCGGCAGCACAATGTCGCTGATGCACGCGGGCGTGCCGATCAAGCGGCCCGTTTCCGGCGTGGCGATGGGGCTTGTCAAGGACGGCGACGCGTACACGATCCTGACCGATATCCAGGGCATGGAGGACGCCCTTGGCGATATGGACTTCAAGGTCGCAGGAACAGAACGGGGCATCACTGCGATCCAAATGGATATCAAGATCGCGGGCATCACCCGCGAGATTCTCGCCTCGGCACTGGAGCAGGCGAAGCGCGGACGCGCGTTCATCCTCGGCAAGATGCTCGAATGCATCCCGAAGCCGAACGCGGAGCTTTCGCCCTACGCGCCGCGTGTCACCACCATGCACATCAGCGTGGACAAGATTCGGAACGTCATCGGGCCGGGCGGGAAGATCATCAAGAAGATCGTCGAGGACACGAACACCCAGATCGACATCGAGGAAGACGGCACGGTGCATATCTCCGCCGTCAGCGTCGAGGACAGCCAGAAGGCTATCGAGATCATCAAGGAGCTGACACGCGACGTCGAGGTGGGCGCGACCTATCGCGGCCGCGTCACGCGCATCATGGGCTTCGGCGCCTTCGTCGAGGTGCTGCCGGGCAAGGAAGGCCTCTGCCACATTTCCCAGCTCTCGAAGCGCCGCGTCGAAAAGGTCGAGGACGTCGTGAAAATCGGCGACGAGATCGACGTGAAGGTAACGGAAATCGACCGCCAGGGCCGCGTCAATCTGTCGCACAAGGCGCTGTTGGTGTAAGGAAACACTGAACAAGTCCCTTCACGCCCTAGCCGGGTCTTTTTCCGCCATGCCGCGTCAGCTGGCACTCGACGTAGCGCTGCTACGCCTTCGCGCCATCTTCCTTGCCTGACGAAAAAATCCCTCGGCAATGGCATGAATTGACTTATTCATTGTTTCCTTGAAAAGAATTATGACAATTTAATTAAGAAACAACAAACGCGGAGATTGACATTCTTGTCAATCTCCGCGTTTGTTGTGAAATAATGATTTTTTGTATTACTCCGCCCGGTGCTCTTCCATGTACGCCTTGAAGTTGAAAGGCGGTTCGATGGAAAAGCGGGCTTCGAACATTCGGTTCCACGGGAAATGAACCGTGAGATACTGCATATTCTCCATTGGCGGCAGGTTTTCCTCGGCGAAGCGGCGCATGAACTGCGACGCCCGATCTTCGATGGCGGGGCGTTTCGCGTCCAGGCTTGCGTATGCGCCCGCCGCGCGGAACCAGCCGAGCTGGCGCGCCACGAGGGTTCGGACGTTCGCCTGATAGCCCCAATCGTCGAGATAACGCGTGGTCAGAAGCGCGTCCAGCGCTTCCGGCGTCATCTTTTCCGCCAGCATTCCCTGCGCCAGTACAAAGCCCGTGCTGTTCGTCGCGGTGTTCCAGCCGCCGTAGGCGCGGAGCTTGTAGAGCAGGCCGCGGTTCTTCAGCATTTCCATCAGCGCGTTGTCCGAGCCGTTTGCGTAAGCGATGTCGGCTACGCAGGTCGGCTTGCCGGATGCGACGCTTTCCTCCACGAGGTCGGCGAAATACTTCGTTCCTTCATGGGGCTTCGTATCGTTTTTGCGGTCGTTGGCCTCGCCGGTGCGTCCGCTGGGGTTCGTGTTCACGAGCAGCGTGAAGTCCGCGTTTTTCGGTGAAGTGACGAGCATGCCGCCCGCCGCGGTCACGTGCCCCTTGATGGATTCCGAGATTTTTTCGTCGGAATAGGCGGGAATCGTTTCGCCGCCCCGGCCCCAGTTGTACTTCACATAAACGAACGGCACGGTCTTCGTCCAGTCGTTGACGGCCCGTGTCAGCATCAAAAGCCCGAACTCGTCGATTCCGGCCAGGGCCTGAAATTTCGACGCCGGCAAATCTTTTCCGGCTTCCGCCAGCTTTCGGCTCTCCATGTGCGTTTGGGAATAGGGCGCGTTGTCGTCGCGTCCCAAGGCGAAATAATCGAACTTCCCGTCCCGCGCCAGAGCAATCATCGCGCGGCTTGCCGCGAAATTCTTGTTGCGGCGGTCGAGCCAGTCGTCCAAAGCCTTCTGCGGAATCAGCTTCCGCAGGAATTCGTATTCTTTTTTTTCGCGGCGCGTCAGCCCTTCGGTTTCCTGCTTGTCCGTCAGCGCCGTGTAGCGGAAAATGTCGTTGCCGAAGCTGGCGTAGTAGCTGGGTTCCTCGCCGCCCGACGCCTCTGCCGACCGCGGCGTCCGCATGATCGAGCCCCAGACATACAGCTTCAGCTTCGGATTGGACTTCTTGAACTCGCGGAAGCGTTCAACCCGTTCCCGGATTTCGTGCTCGCTGTACTGGTGCTTGCGGGAACCGACAAGACTGCCGTAAAGCAGCGTGTCCGATGAAAGTACCGCGATGTCCGCCGCTTTCGCCCGCTCCTCCAGCCAGTTCCAGACCTTTTCCGGCTCGCCGAGAACGCCTCGGGAGCCCAAAAGGTCGTCCGGCGGCACCTCGATGTCCCAGCCCAGCTTTCGGATGGTGTCCGCCGTCTGCTCGTCGGAAATCGGGCGATTGTCATGCGGCACGAAAAGAATATGCCCTTTGTCCGATGGTTTTTTCGCGAACGCGGGCTGCGCCGCGAAAAGCAATGCAAGACAGGCGCAAAGAGCGCACAGCCATTTTTGTATCATGATTCCCCGCCTCCGGCTTCGCGTATATCCGTCCACAGGGAACGCGCGCGTTCGTAGATCTGGGGATCGGTGGTACGGAGCGTCTGGTCGCTGATCAGGCGGCTGATGTATTGCGTCGCCGTCTCGGTTTCGCCCAGTTCATAATAAAGCGCGCCGACGAGGAAAATCGCCATGGTGTCCGTCATAGCCCCGATCGGGTAGCGCTCGGTCATCACCGACTGGTCGTAAAGCTCTGCCGCCTTCCGGAGCAGCGGCTTCTCATTGGTTTCGTCGCCGGCGATGCGGTAAATCCAGGCCAGCTTCAGGTACATGCCCGCACGCTGCGCCAACGAGGTGCCGATCATTTCCGCGTAGTAAATCGCCAGCTTGAAGGACGCCACCGCCTCCGGGACGCCCCGGGTTTCCGCGAATTTGAAATTCACGCGCTTCGATTGCAGGAATTTCGCAATCGTTTCCTTGTGCCGCGCGGGCATCGTCGCCATGAACGTCTTCTCGTCCGCCGCGTATCCGCACTGCTCGCAAACCCAGATTGTGTAGAGGTACGGATTGAAATCCTTGTAATGTGTGCAGAAATCCACGTCCTTTTTCTCCACGATGACCCGTGAGCGCGTCTTCGTCACGTGCGTCATTTCGCCGCAGATCGGGCATGGTTTCTCGACGACAAAGGTAAAGCCTTCCGCCAATGCAATCACTCCTTGTGAAAGGAAAAGTTTACTTATAAAAAAGATGCAGTGCTATCATACCACAAAATCCGCGTAAAAAAAAGGGGCGGATTCGCGCCCCCTTTTTGTTTTACCGTCCGTATTTCTTTGCCAGTGCGGCGTATTTTTTAGCGACCTCATCGGTCAGCTTTCCGTCCTTCAGTCTCCAGCTCCAGTTTCCTTCCGGCGTGCCGGGGAGGTTCATGCGGTGCTTGCCGCCTAATCCTAATAGATCCTGCACGGGAACCACGACCAATCTTGCTTCGGAGGCGTAGGCGGCTTCTACCATCTTTTCGGCAATCTGTTTCGCCGTGTCTTTGCTGCCTGTTTCCGTTTCCGGCATGACGCCGAGCCATGCGGCCACTTTGGCGCGGTCCTCGTAGCCAAGGTCGTCGGTGTACCAGCCCGCCGCCGTGTTGTTGTCGTGGGTGCCGGTGTAGATCACGCAGTTTTCCTTTGCGGCTGCGCCCGCTCTCGGCGTACCGTTGCCGAGGCATTCGAACTCGATGACCTTCATGCCCGGCAAACCGCTGGTTTCGAGAAGCTGCGCCACGTCGTCGGACTGCACGCCGAGATCTTCCGCGACGATGGAGAGGTTGTCCCCGAGCCGCTGACGGAACGCGTGCAGCAGCGCGACGCCCGGCCCTTTTTTCCATTGGCCGTTTTTCGCGGTGGTTTCCTTCGCGTCGATTTCCCAGTAGGAGGCGAGGCCGCGGAAATGGTCGATGCGCACGATGTCCACGAGCTTCAGGAGGCGCGCGACGCGCTCCACCCACCAGGCGAAGCCGTCTTTTCTCATCGCGTCCCAATCGTAAAGCGGGTTGCCCCAAAGCTGGCCGTCCTCGCTGAAATAATCGGGCGGCACGCCCGCGACTTTTTCGGCGCGGCCGTCCTTGCCCAGGGCGAAAAGTTTCGGGTTCGCCCAGACGTCGGCGCTGTTTTGCGCGAGGTACAGCGGCATATCCCCGAAGATGCGGACGCCCTTTGAAGCGGCGAGGTCATGCAATGCCTGCCATTGGCGGTCGAAAAGATATTGCTGGAATTTCACGAAGGCGATGCTGTCTGCCGCCCGCCGGCGCAAAGCGTCAAGCGCCGCCGGTTCGCGGTCGCGGAGGGCGGGCGCCCATTCGGTCCACGGTTTCCCGCCGTTCTCTTCCGAGGCCGCCGTGAACAGCGCGTAGTCGTCCAGCCAAGCGGCTTCTTTTTCGCAGAACACTTTGAAATCCTGGGCTGGGTTCTTTTGGAACCGCTGCCATGCGCGGCGCAGGACGCCCGCCTTGACCGCCCACGCGCGGACATAGTTGACTGCGCTGCCTGTGCAGGGCTGGGAATGCGTTGTGCCGCCCGCGTAAGAGCGCGCAACGCCGAGGGCGTTCTTGCCCCAATCCAGATCGACGTCGGTGAGCCAGCCGTCTTCCGCGAGCTTTTCCGGAGAGATCAAGAGCGGGTTCCCGGCGAAGGCCGAGGGCGGCTGATAGGGAGAGTTGCCGGGGCCGACAGGGCCGAGGGGCAGGATTTGCCAAACGTGTTGGCCCGCTTTCTGCAAAAAGTCGATAAACCGCTCTGCCGTCTCGCCGAGGTCGCCGACGCCCCAAGGCGAGGGCAGGGAGGTCGGGTGCAGCAGCACGCCCGCAGTGCGAGGGAAGCGGCGCGGCGGCTTCTTTTCTTGCCAGACCTGCGCCGAAAGCGGCGGGAGCTTCACGCGGAGCTTGCCGCCCTCGATGGGCAGCAGCTTTTTCCCGTCAGGCGTGGTTTCGGCATTGGATTTTTCTTTTTTCTCTGTCGCTTCTTTCGGTGCGTCTTTCCACGGGTCGGTTTGATAGACTGTGATGAATTTTCCCGTCGCGAGATCGCCGACAGGCAGCTCTATGTCCACGGCCTCCTGTCCCCGGTTCAGCGCTGCGACGAAGACGCCGTCCGCCGCATCTTCGCCGAAAATGTCTTTTTTGCCGCTTATGGCGCGGGCATAGGCGTATACGTCGCCCTCGGCGAACAACGGGATAAATTTGCCCGTCGACAGCGCGGGATTCTCGTTCCGAAGCCGCGCCGCTTCTTTGACCTTGACCCGAAGCGCGGCGTCGCCGCCGGTCCAGTCGTAAGGCGCGCGGTTGTACGGGTCGCGGTAGCCCTGCATGGCGATTTCGTCGCCGTAGTAAATTGACGGCACGCCGGGGAATGTCATTTGCCAGACGAACGCGATCTCGAGCCGCGCCCGGGCCAGCGCCAAGTGCTCGGCATCAAGGCGGAAGCCCGCCCGCGCCGCTTCGCTGTCCCCCGGCGGCGGCGCTTCGCCGAGCAGCGTGGTGACGCGCTCGACGTCGTGGCTGCCCACGAGGTTCATCATCGCGTAGAAATTGTGCGCCGGATAATTTTCCCTGAGGCTCTCCACGCGGCGATTGACCGCGTTGCCGTTGGCGTGCCCCAGCAGGAAGTCGAGCACGATGGTGCGGAAGGGATAGTTCATCGCGCCGTCGATCTCGTGGCCCGCCAGATACATGCGCTGCTCGCCGTAGCTGGACTTGTTCGACGCGTCTTCCCAGACCTCGCCGATCATCACTAAGTCTTTGTCCGTCCGTTTCAGTTCGCGGTAAAAGGCCTGCGAGAATTTCGGCGGCAGCTCGTCGATGACGTCGAGGCGCCAGCCGGAGATGCCTGCCTTGGCCCAATGGTGCAGCACGCTGTCCTTTGACGAGATGATGAAGTCCATGTACGAAGGCTCGGTCTCCACGACGTTCGGCAGCGTCTCGAAGCCCCACCAGCTATGGTATTTGTGCGGGTACTCGATGAAGTCGAACCATTTCGCGTAGGGGGAATCCGGCGACTGCCACGCGCCGACGGAGTCGTACATGCCCTTGCGGTTGAAATAGCGGCTGTTGGCGCCCGTATGGCTGAACACGCCGTCGAGGATCACGCGGATGCCTTGTTCTTTCGCTTCGCGGCAGAAATCGGCAAATTCCTCGTTCGTGCCCAGCAGCGGGTCGATTTTCTTGTAATCGCCGGTGTCGTAACGATGATTGCTCTCCGCCTCGAACACGGGATTGAAGTAGATGACGGAAATCCCCATTTCCTTCAGATACGGAAGCTTCGCCCGCACGCCCGCGATATTGCCGCCATAGAAATCGTAAGCGATGATCTCTTTCGTGTCCGGGTCTTTGTAATAGCAGGGCGCGTCCTTCCATGAGGCGTGAATCACCGCGCCCCGTTTTTCCGCCTCAATGATATGCTCGCGGTAGAAGCGGTCGGGGAAAATTTGGTACATGACCGCGCGGCGGAACCCGGCCGGCGTCGTCGCTCCTTTGTCGTAGACCGTGATCTGGAACGAGCCGGGAGGCGCGTCGGAAAAACCGCCCTCTCCGCCGAGACCGCCGATATTGCCGTAGAAACGGACATGGTGGCCTTCCAGCAGGATGAAATAATACCACAAAAGTCCGCCTTCGTCGGGCAGGTCGATGGTCGCGACAAACCATTTGGGCGCGGAAAAAGGCAACGGTTCCCCCGTTGCCTTTTCTTCGTCACTGTCTTTGGTTGAAAGGAGCGTCATCGGCACAAGGGTCTCGCCTACGCCGTCGCGCCAGACGCGCACCTCCGCCACAATGGTTTCCGCGTCCTCCGCGCCCTCGACGGACAGCGCGAGACGCACGCGGCCGCCGGCCTCCACTGCCCCGATGGGGAAGCGGAAGGCCGGGTTTCGCGAGTCATGCATGACTTTGAGTTCCGCAGCCAACGTTCTTCACATCCTTGCAAGAGTTGTTTTTATCCGATCAGCCGCTCGTAGAGAGCCTTGTACTCCTTTGACGAGCGCGCCCAGCTGTAATCGGCCTGCATGGCGTTCTTCATCAGGCGTTTCCACGCTCCGAGGTCGCGGTAAATGGTCAGCGCCTTCTTGATGGTGTACATCATGTCGTGGGCGTTGTAATCCGCGAACAGGAACCCGTTGCCCTCGCCCGTCGCCTTGTTGTAAGGAATCACGGTGTCCGTGAGGCCGCCGGTGGCGCGAACCACCGGAATGGCGCCGTAGCGCATGGCGATGAGCTGCCCGAGGCCGCAAGGCTCGTAGGCCGACGGCATCAGGAAAATCGAGGAGGACGCGTAAATGCGCTGGGCCATCTCGTCGGAGAAATAGATGTTCGTCGAGACTTTCGTCGGATGGCGCCACGCCAATTCCCGGAACCAGTCTTCATAGACGCGGTCGCCGGTGCCCAGCAGCACGAACTGCATATTCTCGTGCTCCAAAAGCTCGTCCAGCACGCGCATGACGAGATCAAGCCCCTTCGCTTCCACCAGGCGGGTCACCATGGCGACCAGCGGAGTCCGGCGCTCCAAGGGCAAATCCAGGATATGCTGGAGCGCGACCTTGTTGTCCGTCTTGGTTTCCAGCGCGGTGTCCGCGTCATACGGCGTGAAAGGATCGGTCAGGTAGGGATCCTTCTCCGGATTGTAAATCTCGGTGTCGAGGCCGTTGTTGATACCGTGGAGATCTGCGGCGCGGCTGCGGAGCAGGCCGTCCAAGCCCTCGCCGAAATACTCGTACTGGATTTCCTGCGCGTAGGTGCGGCTGACGGTCGTGACGTTGTCAGCGTAGATAATCGCGCCCTTCATGAAGTTCACCGCATCGTAATATTCGAGGTCGCCGTTGGTGAAATATTTCCAGTCGAGGCCCAGCGCGTCCGCCATGACATCCTTCGGGAACACGCCCTGGTATTTGAGGTTGTGGATGGTGAAGACGGTCTTGATTTTCTCGTACCGGGCATCGCCGATATGGTCGAGGCGCAGATAGAGGTTGACCAGCGCCGTGTGCCAATCGTTGGTGTGGATCACGTCGGGCCAGAAATCGTCTTTGGGCAGGATTTCCAGCGCGGCGCGGCTGAAGAACGCGAACCGCTCCGCGTCGTCGCCGTAGCCGTAGAAGCCTTCCCGATAGAAATACTCTTGGTTGTCGATGAAGTAGAAGGTCACGCCGTCCAGTTCCAGCTTGTCAATGCCGAGGAATTTCGTGCGCCAAGCCATCGTGAATTCGCCGTCGTAGACGTGCTCCATCTTGTCCAGATATTCATGGGAAATCTTGCCGTACTTCGGCATGACAACGCGGATATCCACGCCTTGTTTTTTCAATGCCTTCGGCAGCGATCCGGCCACATCGGCCAGCCCGCCCGTCTTGATGAACGGCACTGCCTCGGAAGCGACATAGAGAACTTTCAACATAGAACAATCCCTCCATTCGGAAACTACGGAGCCGACAGCGGCTTCCGCGTTCCTGTTTATTTACTTGCCTGTTTATAAAGTATCTAGAAATTCGTGTTTGGGACTCCCCCCGTCAGCTTCGCTGACACCCCCCTCTAGGAGGGGGGCTTGTGTTAGCCTCCCTCATGGAGGGAGGTGTCAGCCCGAAGGGCTG
>JAGAZS010000227.1 GCA_017939945.1 Schwartzia sp. (in: firmicutes) | reverse complement strand
TGGTGTTTGACGATGGAACTACGCAGGATTTCACGATTGATACAGTGTCGCAATATATTGTGAGCTATTACGGCGATACGAAGAATTATTCCGTGCCTAAACAGAATGGAGCGGTCGATCCGGCGACGGACACGGCGAACGCTTCGGGGCTGGATATCATGGGCGCAAATGTGTTTGACAATATGGCTTCGGGAGCCAACATCGCCAGCTGTGTCGCTGCACTGAACGATATGCTGGCGATTGTGGCGAAAGCGGATCAGGGGGAAAGTTGTGCGCCTTGGATGGCCGGTGTCGGCAAAACAATCGCGAACAACGCGTTTGATACATTCAATACGGCGAATACAAGGTTGGCGGCGCGCCAACAGGCGTATGACAGTTCTTTGGCAATGGTTCAGACACAGGAAGAGAATATTCTTGACGACATTACAAATGCGTCCTCTACCGATGTTGCGAAGCTCGCTGTCAACATGATGGAACTCCAAACGACCTATAAGCTCTCCCTTTCCGTCGGTTCCAGAATTTTGCCGCCGACGCTCGCTGACTACTTGTAATTTTCTGTGAAAAAATATATAATAAAAAAGGAATACTAGGATTTATTCTGCCAAGGAAGGAGGCTGACCGTGATGCTCTACCTGAACACGCGCCATACGCTCCCGCGCATCGGCATCGACATGGCGGCCTCGACATTGTCGAGCCGCATCCAGAAGCCGGAAGCGTCGGGGTCGTATCATGCGCCTCGTTCACATACCGGCATGGGACGGATTACTTTGGAAATCAATTCGTACCCTAGCCGTCATGCCTACGGCGACCGCACGATGGGCGACTTCACGAGAGAATACGGCCAGCAGGGCATTTCCGATGTCCAGTCCGCGACGTCGAGCCATACGCAGAATGCATGGGCGATGATCGAGAGCGGCGCGAAAAAGGGACACAACGAGATCGCGAGCCAGGCGAAGAGCAAGCTGTCTTCGGAAATCAGCAAAACGCGGTATCTGGAGGCGCAGGCGATTCCCGACCCCGAAGTGCACATCACGCCCGCCGACGAGCCGGGGGATATCGACCCCGGAAGCTGGGACTACCAGATCCAGACGGCGGACAAGGCGGACGTCAAGTACAACGAGGGGCATTTCGATTTGTATCTCGAAGACCGCGGCTCCATTCACAGCTGGGTTTCGGAAGGCCACTATGACATTTATGCGTAACCTGTTAAAAAAGCAAAAATGAAGTAGGAGGCAGAGAGCATGAAAAAGATCAATACGGTACGTTTTGGCGAGCTGGAGATCGAGGAGGACAAGATCGTCCAGTTTGACGAAGGAATTCCTGCGTTCGAGGACGAGCATGAGTTTGTGCTGCTCCCCTATGAGAGCGACAGCCCGTACACGTTCCTGCAGTCGGTGAAGACGCCGGAGCTGGCGTTCATGATGGGCGTTCCGTTCGTGTTCTTCCCGGACTATGAGTTCCAACTTGAGGACGAGGTCACGAAGAAGCTCGGCATCAAGACGGCGGAAGATGTTTTGCTCTATGTACTCATTACGATTCCCGGCGGGGAAATCAAGAACATGACGGCGAATCTCGTGGCGCCGATCGTGATCAGCAAACGCACATTCCTGGCGAAGCAGGTGGTTCTCGAAAAGAGCAAGTACACGACGAAGCACCGCCTCTTCAAGGAGAAGGAGGAAAAATAAATGCTAGTTCTCACGCGCAAGCCGCGCCAGCAGATCATGATCGGGGACGACATCATCGTCAACGTCGTGGATGTGCAGGGCGACAACGTACGCATCGCCATTGATGCGCCGCGCGAGGTCAAGATTTATCGCGGAGAGATTTACTACGCGATACAGGAAGAGAATCGACAGGCCGCGATGCCCGAGGGAGTGGATATCAAGAGCCTGCCGAAAGATGTGGGATGATTTTTGGCCGGTTATCCGTGACGCGTCACGGGTTTAGGGATATTTTATTTCTATGGAGGGATGAACCATGATTGGGAAAGTGCAAGATCTCGTCTCCGCCGCCGTTGTGTTCAACGCGGTAGACTCGGCGAGCCGTGGCGCGACGGAAAAGCAGCAGCAGACGGCTCCGGAGGTTTCGAGCCAGCCGGCGACGCCGCCTCCGACGACGGACGCGCCGGTGCAGGCCGGAGGCGACAGCCGGAAGCTGGGCGCGGAGGACCAGAACGCGGACGTCCGCCGGGCGCAGAAACAGGCGGAAGACCAGCAGCAGAAGATGGACGAGAAGTCCGTCGACCTGATGACCAAAGAGCTCAACGAGCTGATGGACAAGATCGACTGCAACTTGGCGTTCAAGTACAACAAGGACGTCGACGTCATGACGGTCAAGATGATCGACAAGGAGACGAAGGAAGTCCTGAAAGAGTTCCCGCCCGAGGAAATGGTCAAGAGCATGGTCAAGACCAAGGAGTGGATCGGCGCGTTCCTCGACGAGCACGCCTGATTCTCCGATTCCGTAAGGAAAATAGGGATGTTTTTGAACTAAGGAGGGTTTATCATGGGCGTAAATGGTCTTTACGGGCTTTCCGGATCCGGCCTTGACATCGAGTCGATGGTCAAGGCGGGCATGCTGTCCCGGCAGAACCAATACGACAAGATGTACAAGAAGGAAGTCAAGAACGAGTGGCTGAAGCAGGGCTTCAACGAAATCTACACGTCCTTGAACACCTTCAAATACACTACATTGTCCGACTACAAGATGCAGTCGAACATGAGCGCGATGAATGCCGAGTCGAGCGACACGTCGGCGGTAAAGGTCACGGCCAACGGCGCGGCTGTCGCCATGACCCATAACGTCGAGGTGGAGGAACTTTCGACGAACGCGTACCTTCTGACGAAGGACGACGGCATCAAGCACAACGGCAAGCCGACGACATTGTCTTACGGCGGCGTGAACTATTCGGCGGAAAAATCGTCTTACGATGAAGCGACTAAGACATGGACGCTCAAAAAATCGTCGGACGCCGATGGTGCTGAGGGCGTTAAAGTTTCGGGCGTCGAGAAAGATGCGGTAAAGGAAAATTACGGCATCACATTGGACAAGGTCGTCTTTTTTAGCATCGAAGAGGCTAAAGAAAGCGACAAAGAGGACATCCGGACACGGCTTAGCGGACTTGGTGATGAATTTGACGAAAACGCCCAGTATTATAAGATCGTGGATCAGGAGGGCGGCGGTTATCGATATGCCAGGTCGGATTGGGGCGCGATCGTGTTCTCAGTCAACGACAGCGGCGACGAGCTGACCTCGGACGAGTTAAAGAAGCAGACCGTCAAGTATACTTACGAGGATATCGCTAACGGAAAGACACTGAACGATCTTGCTGCCGACATCAAGAATCTGAACACGAATGTTCAGGCCAGCTACGACGCGACGAATGGCGCTTTCAGCATCTATAACAGCGAAAGCGGTACAGAGGCGAAGATTGCCGTTACGGCAAAATCTGCCGAGTCAGCTACCCTGTTCAACAATCTGAATCTCGGCCTTTCGGAGAACGGTACGATTGCACCGACTGCGGAACATTTTGATGTGGACGCGACCACGACAGTTGCCGGTAAGGAAGGCAAGATCAAGATTGACGGTCGTACCTATACCGACGTCAAGGACAACCGTATCACGGTCTCCGGCGTCACCTATACGTTGCTGAACAAGACCGAATCGAGCAAGCCGGTGACGGTTTCCGTTTCGCAGGACACCGACAAGATTATCGAGAACGTCAAGAAGTTTGTCGAGGACTATAACAAGATTCTCGACGACCTGACGAAGAAGTACAATACGAAGCCCAGCGGAGACTACGAGCCGCTGTCGAAGACGCAGGAAGCTTCGATGACGCAGGAGCAGATCGACAAGTGGACGGAGAAGGCAAAAGAAGGCCTGTTCTACCATAACGATATCTTGCGCACATTGATTTCTGATATGCGCGACGCCATCATGACGCCGGTGCAGAGCGTCCACAGCGAGTACAATTCCGCCTCGGCTATCGGCATTACCTCGACGAACAATCAGGGGCATTTGCAGCTTGACGTGGACAAGCTGAAGAAGGCATTGGCCGCCGATCCCGATTGCGTCTACGAGCTTTTCGCCTCCGATCAGGATACTTATACGGATGCGAAGAGGAACGACCGCTATGAGTACATGGCGAAGGACGATTTCAACAATCGCGGTATCGCGAACCGTCTGTACTTCAACGCCATTACGGACGGCATCAAGAAGGTCGAGGACTTCGCGGGCGTCTTGCCTGACAGCAACGACCAGAGCTCGCTCGGTCTCTTGATTACGCAGCTCAAGGATCGTATGACGGATTTCAAGAAGATGATGGACGACTACCAGACGCAGCTCTATAAGAGGTACGACGCGCTGGAGACGATGATCGCTTCGTTGAACTCGCAGTACAACACCTTGTTCGGCGGACAACAGTAAAAAAATAAAGCCCTCCCCATAGGGGAGGGCGATTAATTCCACGATTGGGCAGGAGGTACACACATGGTAAATGCAGCCGAGGCATATAAGCGCCAGCAGGTTCTGACGGCGACGCCGGAAGCGTTGACGCTGATGCTGTATAACGGCGCGCTTCGTTTCATGACCGAGGGCAGGGAAGCTATCGAGAGGAAAGACTATGAGGAAGCGAACAACTCCCTGCAGAAAGCGCAGAACATCATTACGGAGTTTCGCGTGACGCTCAATATGGAATATGAGATTGCGCATCAGCTTTTGCCGCTTTACAATTACGTCTATGACCGTTTGGTCGAGGCGAACATGAAGAGCGACGTCAAGCAGCTTGACGAAGCGAAGAATATCATCACCGAGCTTCGTGACGCATGGGCGCAGGCGATGAAGAAAGCCCGCGCCGAGAAAGGGGCTGCGTCCTGATGGCGGAGGATGCACATGCGCTTTGGGAACAGTATTTTGTGCTGACGCAGGAAATGCAGAAATTCCTTGACCGCGAGGACATCGGCGAGTTCCTGAACATCGCGGAGCAGCGGAACGTG
>JAGAZS010000226.1 GCA_017939945.1 Schwartzia sp. (in: firmicutes) | reverse complement strand
AGGATCTTCAGGTTCTTGTAATCGCCCTGTACATAGATGCGGTCGACCGAAACCTTGTCCTCGTTCTTGGCGTCATCCATGTTGTTCGCATGGGCATAATCAAGACGTGCCTTGCCCGTCCAGTGCTCGTTAATCTTCATCTGCGGCTCGAACCGAAGCAGGATCTGGTTGACGTTCTCACGATCATTCCACGGTTGCGTGGGATCCTTGCCAGCCTTGCCCGGCTTCCAATTCTGATTGCCCTTCTCATGGTTCATGTGGATGTAGCGATAACGGATACGGCCGCCCCACTTCACATTGTCGACCTTCTTCTCGAGGGCGGCAACGCGGACGCCGAGGTTGTTCAGCTCATCGGCGAACTCAGCGGCCAGCTTGTCGATCAGGGCCTTGTCTCCGCCGCCTTTCGCCATCGCGCGGGCGATCATCTGCGCCATCTCATAGCGGGTAATCTCCTGGTCGCCGCGATAGGTGCCGTCGCCGTAACCTTCGATAACGCCGTCGGCGGCGAGCTGGGCAATCGCGTCATAAGCCCAATGATCGGCAGGGACATCCTCGAACGGGTTCGCAGCAGCGAACGTCGTGGAGGCTGCGCCAACGACCAGCGCGGTCGTCAGAGCGGATACGAGAGTCTTCTTCATACAGAACTCCTCCTTAAAAATAATAAAAATTGTTTTGCCGGAAAACCGGCTCGGCAGCCTCTGTCCGCCGTGAGGAGTCTCTGGAGTGTCCATGTTTCCTCGCGTTTCCCCTCTCGGAGACTTTGGCTAAATCGGAGTATACCACAAATGTCCCCCCCCCGCAAGACATTTTTTGGGAGAATTTGAAAAAAATATAAATATTTTTTTCAAACCCTCCGCAAAAAATGTCTTCCCGCCGCTTCGCGCCGGGAATCAATCCCTTGCTGCACAAGGGATTTGGGGATTCGATTCCATAAATCCCCGCCCGTTTCCTTCGGAGCTGATTGCCCGCAAAATGATTCCAAAAATATCCTGTCGACGACAGAAAGACACACAAAAAAACGCCGGCTGGATTTTTTCCAACCGACGCATATCTTATATGGAAGAAAAATAACCTTTCACATCTCGCTCGCTTCAAAAGCGTTTTCCAAATGCCTTACACTCCACGCTCCGTCCGGGGACGCGTAGACTTCCGCTACGTCGAAGCGGCAGGGCGGTGATTCTCCCTTTCGCGGCTTGTTCATCATGTACCACATCGCCGCGCGGGCGATCCGGCGCTGCTTTTCCCTGCCCACGGCCGCCGCGGGTTGTCCGTATCGAGCGCTCCGCCTCGTCTTTACCTCGATGAACGCCAGCGTTCTTCCGTCCCGCGCGATCAGGTCGATTTCCCCCACCGGCGTCCGAAATTGCCGTTCGAGAATCGCGTACCCTTTTTGTTCGAGGTACGCGGCGGCGATTTCCTCGCCCCGATTGCCAATCCCTTTCGTATTCACGGCATCGGCCTCTTTCTTGCGCCCGCCTTCGTGTCCATGCGGTAAATATACGCGAGGACCTCGGCGACTGTCGTATAGAGCTCGGGGGGGATTTCCTTGTCGAGGTCGAGGGCCATCAAGAGATTCACCAGGGATTTGTTCTGGTAAACGGGAATGGCGTTGGACTGCGCCGCTGCGAGGATATTTTCCGCGACGTAGCCTCGCCCTTTCGCGACGACCTTCGGGGCGGTATTTTCCTCGGGATTGTATTTCAGCGCAACGGCCTTTTTTTCCGCATTTGGGTCCGTCTCCGGCTCCGGCCGGGGTCCGCGTCTTCGATCCATCATGTTTTAGCACCTGCCACGCCGACTTTGACGCTCATCAGCGTCAGCGGCTTGTCGTCAAAGGACGCGCGAAATTCATCCATGTAGTCGCGGAAGTCCTCGAGGTTTTCACGATCGGAAAAATAAATGCGCACGTCAAGGTTCGTCTCTTCATACATACGGAAACTCACGTCCACCGCGCCGATGTTTTCTGTCAGCAGGCAGACGCGGATCCAGGTCTCTTTTTTCGACGGGCCGCCGTTCTCGTCCTTCTTGTCCTCGTCGTAAACGTGGATATAGGCGGGATACGGCTTCTGCATCTCGTCCGACATATAGAGCGGCGTCATGAAGCTCATGGAGCGGTGGCCTTCCGGCGTGCGCCCGTTTTCCGGGAGCAGCGAGTTCTTCATCATCGACGCGAAATCGGAAATGCTCTTGCCCGCCCGCTTCAGCGACTTTCCGTCCCGCTCCTTGATCATCGCGAGATCGCAAAGCTGCATGAACGCCCAGAGACGAGGCATATCTTCCAGCCCTTTCTGCTGGGCCGACTGCAACACGGACGCCGGAACGTTCTTTTCGCAAAGCTGCAAAAGCGCCTGCAGTTCCTTCGCGTCCCTTTCGGAGAGCATCGCCTGATCCTTGTTCACGAAATTCAAAAGCAGCTGCTCGTCCTCCTGCGTAAGCTCCGTGTTCTCCATGACCATCGAGGCGAGCTGCTTCATCGCCTCCATCATGCGCGGCGTATTCTGCATGGCGGGCGACTGCGGCATCTTGCCCAAAATGGACGCCTGCTGCTGCATTTCCCCCTGTTCTGCCTGCTGCGGCTGTGTTCCTTGCTGCTGCAGACGTCCGCGCATACGCTCAAGCCCCTTGCGCATAAGCTCCGCAAACGGGTCCTGGGGCTTGATTCCGTCCGGCGGCGTCTTCTCGGCCTGTGCTTCCTCCGCTTCGTTTTCCCATGCGTAAATCGACGCGTTGGACTCTCCGCCGCGCCGCGTCGTCGTACTTTCCGCCTGCGAAGGCTGTCCACGTCCGGCCTGTTGCGCCTGCTGCTGTGTCGTCTGTTCCGCCGTGTTTTGAGTCGTGGTTCCTTGCGGCTTTTGCTGTACCGCGCCTTCCTTTGCTTCGCCGGTCTGCGAGTTTTGCTCCGGCACGGCGCCGTCGCGCACGGCGTTCTTCTGTCCTTCCTGCGCCGCCTTCGCAGTGGTTTCGCCGCCTTTTTGCGCGGTTTCAGTTCCCTTCGCCGCGTTTTCGGCGCCTTTGGACGCAGCTTCGCCTTCCTTCGCTGCGGCTTCACCGCCTTTGGACGCAGCTTCGCCTTCCTTCGTTGCGGCTTCACTGCCTTTGGGCGCTGCCCCGCCGT
>JAGAZS010000225.1 GCA_017939945.1 Schwartzia sp. (in: firmicutes) | reverse complement strand
CGACGATTTGCCGACGTTCGGGATGCCCAGCACCATTGCCCGCGCCGCCCGGGGCTTCGCGCCCTTCGCGACCAGCTTATGGGTCTTCGGCTTCGCCAGCGCCTCGGCTTTTTGAACCAACGCTTTCAGTCCCGTTCCCGACAGGGAATCGATTGCCGCAGCCGAAAGCCCCTGCGAGCGGAAATAGGCAATCCATTGTTTCGTCTGCGCCTCGTCCGCAAGATCGGCTTTATTGAGCGCAACAAGCCGGGGCTTGTCGCCGACGATCTCCCGAATCAGCGGATTCGCGCTGCTCAAAGGAACCCGCGCGTCCAAAAGCTCGATTACGACATCCACCAGCTTCAGATGCCCCTGGATCAGCCGCCGGGTCTTCGCCATGTGGCCGGGGAACCATTGTATGTTGGGAACATTGGAACCCGCGCCTGTTTTATTCTGCTCTTCCATGAATGGAATACCTCATAGTCGTCGTTTCCTAAAATCTCCATCTGTAAATATTCCCTACAGAAAAAAAAAATCCTGCAATAATGCAGGATTTTTTTGCGGAAACATAGGGTTCACGACAATCGCATCTTGAAATCCTCGTACCCGAAACTGCGGACGATATGCCATCCGTCATTCTCCGCCGCGACGATAGTCGGAAGCGCCATGCCGTTGAAGGTGTTGTTCTTGACCATCGAATAAATCGCCATATCGCCGAACACAATCCTCGTGCCGCGCGTCAGCGGTTCGTCAAAGGAATAATCGCCGATGACGTCCCCTGCGAGGCAGGTCGGTCCCGCAAGCCGGTAAGTGTGCGCTTTCTCCCCCGCCTCCCCCGAGCTATAAAGCGGCGGACGGTAGGGCATCTCGATCACGTCGGGCATGTGGCAGGCCGCCGACGTATCGAGAACCGCCACGGGCAAGCCGGACGTCTCCACCACGTCCAGCACCGTCGCTACGAGGTCGCCCGCATGGTACGCGACGGCCTCGCCCGGTTCGAGATAGACCGTCAGCCCGTACTTTTCTTTCATGCGCCGGATGCAGGACGCGAGCAATTCAAGATTGTAGCCCGGCTTCGTGATATGGTGACCTCCGCCGAAATTCACCCATTGCATGCGCGGTAGATAAGCGCCGAACTTTTCCTCAAAGACGTCCAGCGTCTCCGCCAGCGGCTCCGCGCCCTGCTCGCAGAGCGTGTGGAAATGCAGCCCGCTGATTCCGTCGAGCGCCTCCGGATTGAAATCGGCAAGACGAACGCCGAGCCGAGAGCCGGGCGCGCAGGGATCGTAAATCGGCGTATCCTGCGTCGAATGCTCCGGATTCACGCGAAGCCCGCAGACCGCCCCCGCCGCCAACGCCTTCGCGCCGAAACGTTTCCATTGGTCAAAGGAATTGAAAACGATATGGTCGGCATAGGTCAAAAGCTCGTCGAACTCGTCCTCACGGTAGGCGGGAGAAAAAACGTGGGTCTCGCCGCCCATTTCCTCCCTGCCCAGACGCGCCTCGAAAAGCCCGCTGGCCGTGCTGCCGTCGAGATATACGCGAATCAGCGGATAAAACCGGAACATCGAGAACGCCTTTTGCGCCAAAAGAATCCGGCAGCCCGTCTCCCGCTTCACCCGCGCCAAAACGGAAAGATTATGCGTGAGCCGCGCCTCGTCCACGATATACGACGGCGAAGGCGCTTCCGCCCAGACGCGGGCCATACCCGGCGGCGCATCGTTCATCCCAACGATTCGGACGCTTTTGTTTT
>JAGAZS010000224.1 GCA_017939945.1 Schwartzia sp. (in: firmicutes) | reverse complement strand
GTGGACAATGGGCAAAGCATCGAGGAAAATGTGAAACGGCTGCTTTTGAATCCGGCCTCCCCGATGTACGAGGAGCCGGTCAATCTGCTCAAGCAGGAAGTCCGCGAACCCGCGCTTTACACGGCAATCGTAACGGCGATTGCGGGCGGCGCTTCCCGTATGTCCGAGATTTCCGGCAAGGTAGGAGAAGACACGAATACTTGCTCCGCGTATATCAAGAATCTTGTCGCGCTCGGCATAGTGCGAAAAGAAACGCCTTACGGCGAAAAAGCCTCCAAGAAATCGATTTATTCGATTGCGGACAATATGTTTCGTTTTTGGTATCGGTTTGTGCCGGAAAACGCCTCGTTGATTGAGCGCGGCGCGGCGGAGATTGCCTACAGGCGGATTGAGCCGTATCTTTCGGACTATATGGGAAAGGTGTTCGAGGAAATTTGCAAGCAGTATCTATGGAAATTGCTCCTCGACGGGAAATCCCCGGTGATGTTCACATCGTTGGGGCGATGGTGGGGAAGCGACCCTGTCCGCAAGCGTCAGGCGGAAATTGATATCATGGGAGAGCAGGACAAGACGACAGCGCTTTTTGCCGAATGCAAGTGGACTAGGGAAAAAATCGACCAAAGCGTCCTGGAAACGCTCGTCGAGCGAAGCGGGCTTTTCCCATACAAGAACAGGCACTATTTCCTGTTTGCAAAGTCCGGCTTTACAAAAGGGTGCAGCGAAGCGGCAAAAGTGTTGGGAAATGTCGAGCTGCTCCGGTACGCGGATATGTATCCGCCTTGCACATGAATGGAGCCTCTTTATTGAAAAAGTGAAATCTGCTATAATCCGTAGTGCGAAGGAGAGAGGTTATTTTGGAAAGTTTGGTTTTACGGTCATGATTGCGATTATGGATTACGGCGTCGGGAACCTTTTCAGCGTCGAGAAGGCGTTTCTTTTTCTCGGCGCGGACGCGATGATCACGAATGACGCCGAGGTGCTTCGGCGGGCGGACAAGATTGTGCTGCCGGGCGTCGGGGCTTTTGGCGATTGCATGAATAATCTTCGGGCCAGCGGCATGATTCCCGTTTTAGAGGAACGGGTCCGGGCAGGCGTGCCGCTCTTGGGCATTTGCGTCGGGCTGCAGATTCTCTTTGAGGGCAGCGACGAGTCGCCGGAAGCGGAAGGGCTGGGATTCTTTCGCGGGCGCGTGCGGAAAATCCGGGCGGACGGGCTGAAAATCCCGCACATGGGATGGAACTCCATCGAAGCCAAGCAACGGGCGCAGATGGATTTGTTCGCGGGGCTTCCGGAAAATCCGTTTGTCTATTTCGTCCACAGCTATCATGCCGTGCCGGAGGATGCGGGCATTGTGACGGCGACGGCGGATTACGGCGAGCGGCTGACGGCGGCAGTTGCGAAGGGGAATATTTGCGCGACCCAGTTCCATCCCGAAAAATCCGGAGATGTGGGGCTGAAAATCATAAAAAATTTTGTGGATGGAGGCGACGCGGCATGATGATTTTTCCCGCGATCGACCTGCGGGGCGGACACTGCGTTCGTCTCTACAAAGGCGATTTTTCAAAGGAAGAGATATTTTCCGACCATCCCGGCGAGATGGCAAAAAAATGGGAGAGCATGGGCGCGAAGTATTTGCACGTCGTCGATCTCGACGGCGCGCGGGGCGGGCAATCGGAAAATCTGCCCGCTATCCGTGAGATTCTGGCTTCCGTGCAAATTCCGATTGAATTGGGCGGCGGCATCCGCACGATGGAGCAGATCGAGTCGATTCTTGCGCTCGGCGTCCGCCGCGTGATTCTCGGTTCTGCGGCGGTGGAGTCGCCGGAGTTGGTGCGCGAAGCGGTGGAAAAATACGGCGAGCGGATTGTCGTTGGCATCGACGCTCGGGACGGCGTCGTGGCAGTCAAGGGCTGGGAGGAGTCCGGCGGCGTCGAAGCGGTGGAATTCGCGAAAAAAATGACGGCGATGGGCGTCCGTACGATTATCCATACCGATATTTCGAGAGACGGCACTTTGTCCGGCGTCAACGTCGAAGCGTCGGCGGCGCTGGCAAAAGCCAGCGGGGCGGAGGTCGTTGTGTCCGGCGGCGTCAGCTCGATGGAGGACATAAAAAAGGTAAAAATGCGCGAAAAAGACGGGCTTGTCGGCGTTATTGCGGGCAAGGCGATTTATACGGGCGCCCTCGACCTTTCTGCGGCGATTGCATTTGCCGAGGCAGGAGACTAAAATGTATACGAAACGAATTATTCCGTGTCTTGACGTCAAGGACGGGCGCGTTGTCAAGGGAACGAATTTCGTCGGTCTGCGCGACGCGGGCGACCCGGTGGAGCTTGCCGCGCGTTACGATATGGAGCGCGCGGACGAGCTTGTTTTTTTGGACATCACTGCGTCCAGCGACAAGCGGAACACGATGGTGGACGTTGCCTCGTCCTGCGCGTCGCAGGTATTCATCCCGTTCACGGTGGGAGGCGGCATTCGCTCGGCGGAGGACATGCGCGCGCTGCTCGCGGCGGGAGCGGACAAGACCTCGCTGAATACGGCGGCGGTCAAGAATCCCACGCTGCTCTCCGAGGGCGCGGAGCGCTTCGGTCGTCAATGCGTAGTGCTGGCGGTGGACGCGAAAAAGTGCGGCGAAAACCGCTGGGAGGTCTATGTGAACGGCGGACGGACGCCGACGGGCATCGACTGCGAGGAATGGGTGAAGCGCGGCGTTTCCCTCGGCGCGGGCGAGATCCTTTTGACGAGCATGGACGCCGACGGAACGAAGGACGGCTATGATATCCCGCTGACGCGCATGGTGTCCGAAGCCGTGGATGTGCCGGTCATCGCGTCGGGGGGCGCGGGGACACTCGAGCATTTTTACGACGTGCTGACGCTGGGCAAAGCGGACGCGGTGCTGGCCGCCTCGGTGTTCCATTACGGACAGTTCACCGTACGCGAAGTCAAGACATATCTGAAATCACGTGGAGTGGAGGTAAGGCTTTGATGGATATCTCAATGGTGAAATTCGACGAGAAAGGCTTGGTGCCCGCCATCGTGCAGGAGGAAAACGGGCAGGTGCTGATGCTCGCCTATATGAACGAGGAATCGCTGAAAAAGACGCTGGAGACGGGCTACACATGGTTTTACAGCCGCAGCCGCGAAAAGCTCTGGAACAAAGGCGAGACGTCGGGCAACGTGCAGAAGGTCAAGGAAATCTCCTACGATTGCGATGGCGATACGCTGCTGGTGCGCGTGCATCAGACCGGCGTCGCCTGCCATACGGGCACATATTCCTGCTTCAGCGGGCGCAGGCTCGGTGAGAATGAGAAGAGCGTTGCCGTCGTGCAGGAGGAGCCGCAGGCTTCGCTGGCAAACGTGATGAACGATCTTTATGAGGTCATTCGCGACCGCCAGCTCAATCCGGTGGAAGGTTCTTATACGAATTATCTGTTCCAGCACGGGCAGGACAAGATCCTGAAAAAGGTCGGCGAGGAAGCGGCGGAGACCATTATCGCGTCGAAGAATATGGACCGCAAGGAAATCGCCTACGAGATGGGCGACCTTTGGTATCACTGCCTCGTTCTTCTGGCGTTCCATAATCTTTCGCCGGAGATCGTGTTCCGTGAACTGAGGAACCGGCGCAACGGCGGCAGCTATCATAAATTTGAAGGGAAGACGGGCAACCGTCCGGAGATGTGACGATATGGAAGAAGAAATCAAACGCTTTCTGAAAGCGACAGACTTGAAAGAAGGACACCCGACGGAAGCGGAGAGGCAGATACCGCCCCCGCCGCCGGAGGTTCCGATACCGCAGGACGCCCGCGTGTTTCGTTTGCCCGAGCCGGGGCTTTTGCCGGATAAGGAAATCAATTTCCTGGAAATGGTCGAAATGCGCGCGTCGGTTCGCGAATACAACGACGAAGCACTGACGCTGCAGGAACTTTCGTTTTTGCTCTGGTGTACGCAGGGCGTGAAAATGGCGACGGAAAACGGCGGCACGATGCGGACGGTGCCGTCGGCGGGAGCAAGGCATGCGCTCGAGACGTATCTGCTCGTCCATCGCGTGGACGGAATCCCTGCGGGGCTTTATCGTTTTCTGGCACTGGGCCACGCGCTGCTGCCGATCGCCAACGGCGAAGAGGCGGACGCGGCGCTGATTCCCGGCTTCAACGCGCAAAATATGGTCAAGAACAGCGCGGCGACGTTCTTATGGTGCGCCAATTATCGGCGCATGAACCACAGATATGGCCCTCGTTCGGCAAGGTACATTTTCCTCGATGCCGGACACGTCTGTCAAAATCTCTACTTGGCAGGCTACACGCACCGGATCGGCGTCTGCGCGATAGGAGCGTTTACAGACGACGTGCTGAACGCGGCGCTGGGGCTCGATGGGGAACAGGATTTCGTGGTTTACGGCGCGACGGTCGGGAAGATTGTGTGAAAAAGAAAAAGGTGTGACAAAAGCGGCGCTTTCTCGATATGCGCCGCTTTTTTGAATCACTTTCATGAAAAATGGGATCAGAAAAGGATATTTCAATTGCGTATAAAATCGGTGCGCTATCCCGAAATTACGGGCGGCGCACCGTTTTTGATGAGGCTCTTTTTTCGTTTCTCCACCCCCGTTTTCTTGGCGAGTTTTAGTAGTGCACAGTTTGCGTCGTTATGTCAAATACTGTTGATTGGGTCTTGAGGGATTCTATAAAATATTGTAGAAAACATGTCGGAATTTCTCGGAGTACGCATATATACGGGTGAGAAGAAAAAAGAGGTGGTGCCCATGGGCGAGAAAGAAGGCTGGTAGCCACGCATAAATTAGCAAGAGGTTTTTAAAACTCATTGTCATTTTCTGTTGTTATGAGGTGGGACTCGTTCAGTGGTCAGTAG
>JAGAZS010000223.1 GCA_017939945.1 Schwartzia sp. (in: firmicutes) | reverse complement strand
TCCACGACCAGTGCGCAGTCGATATTTTGAGCGATATACTCCACATCCTCCAACGGAACCAGGTTTCCCGTCGGATTGTTCGGCGTGCAGACTACCGCCAGCGACGCCTTGCTCTCATTCACGGCCCGGACGAACTTCTCGCGGTCCAGGCTGTAGTCCTCTTCCAATCCGACAGGCACGCCCTTCGCGTCCGCAACCTTCACATAAATCTTATACATGGAGAAGGACGGCTCGGGATAGACGATCGCGTGGTTTTTCCCGCCGAATGCGTAAAACAGCTTTTCGATGATCTCGCTGGAGCCGTTGCCGAAGAAAAACTGCTCCTCCCGAAGCGAAAAATTCGACGCCACCTGCTCAATCAGGTCTTTCATTTCCAAATTCGGGTAACGGTTGAACGCGATATGCGACAGCCGCGCCATAACGCGCTCCTCGACAAGCGGGGGAAGCGTCGTCGGCGCCTCGTTGGCATTGAGCTTCAATCGCCAGTCCCGCTCCGCCACATCATAGGCGGGCATATCGGCGAGCCCTGTTCGATATTTCAGCATTTATTTTCCCCCTCTGAGCCGGATCGCGTTGGCGTGCGCCTGCAGCCCCTCGGCCTTGGCCAGCCGCACGATGTCGTCGGACACATTTTGCAGCGCAGGCTGCGTATAAGAAATGAAGCTGGCGCGCTTCATGAACGTCTCGACGTTCAGCACGGAATAGAACCGCGCCGTCCCGCCCGTCGGCAGGATATGGTCAGGCCCTGCGAAGTAATCGCCCAACGGCTCCGGCGAATACGCGCCGAGGAACACCGCACCCGCATGACGGATATAAGGCAGCAGCTGAAACGGCTGCTCCGTCAGCAGCTCCAAATGTTCCGGCGCGGAAAGGTTCGCAAAACGGATGGCCTGCATCATGTCTTCCGCGACGACAATCAGGCCGTTGCGCTCGATGGACGCGCCCGCAATGGCTTTGCGCGGCAAATTCGCAAGCTGCTTCTCCACCTCCGCCGCCGTTTTCTCCGCCAGCGCCGCGCTGGTCGTAATCACGATGCTCGACGCCAGCGGATCGTGTTCGGCCTGACTGAGCATATCCGCCGCCGTATAGACGGGGTCGGCGCTCTCATCGGCGATAATCAGGATTTCGCTGGGCCCCGCCAGCATGTCGATGTCGCAATGCCCGTACACGGCTTTTTTCGCCAACGTGACGAAGATATTGCCCGGGCCTGTGATCTTGTCCACGCGCGGAACCGTCTCCGTGCCGAAAGCCATCGCAGCTACGGCCTGCGCCCCGCCGATCTTGAAAATCTTCGACACGCCGATTTCCTTCGCCGCCAGCAGCACATAGGGATTGATTTTTCCGTCGCGTGGCGGACACATCATGATGATCTCCCGCACGCCGGCCACCGTCGCAGGCACCGCGTTCATGACCACGGAGGACGGGTAAGCCGCCGTGCCGCCGGGGACGTACAGACCGACACGGTCCAGCGGCAGCACGGATTGACCGAGAAGCGAGCCTTCCTCGCGGTACGTCATCCAGGATTTCGGTTTCTGCTCCTCATGGTAGCGCCGCACGTTCGCGATAGAGCGGCGCAGCGACTCCATGACTTTCCCGTCGACCAACGTTTCCGCTTCCTTGAATTCCGCCTGGCTGACGACGAAATTATCCGGCGTCAACTCCGTGCGGTCAATGAGCTTCGTGTACCGCATGACTGCGGCATCTCCCTCGCGGCGCACGTCGC
>JAGAZS010000222.1 GCA_017939945.1 Schwartzia sp. (in: firmicutes) | reverse complement strand
TTTTCGCGCGTCAATCATGGCTTGTATAATGTCGTATTCTGCTTCCAGAGCGTCATATTCGGCCTTCAGTTTCGGATTTTTTGCCAAAACCTCATGCTTATATTTCCTGAATTCACTCATTTCCTTTTCGCTCCTTTCGTTTCCCTTCATTCGCCAGGAAGTTTTCCCTGTATTGTTTTGCGCGTTTTATTTCGTTCGGCGGCGTTTTTTGCGTTTTCTTTACAAAGCCATGGGTCAAAATAATTCTTTTCCCAATATAAAAGAAATATAACACACGATAAATATTTCCCGTTTCCTGCACCCTTAATTCAAAAATACCATCCTGCAATTCTGCCGAAGGCGGGAGACGAAGAAAAGTCCCGTTTGTTTCCAACAAATCAATACTTCGAAGAAATTTAGCGTGTACTTTTTCGCCAAATGATTCAATGAAATCGCGCGCGGGTTTTTCCCCGTTCTCTTTTGTGTAAAACTCGGCGTTAAACATAAGGCCCTCCGTTATTATATGTTATATTAAACATATTTTCAAGCTGATAGTTGATACAGCGAAACAAATGCGCGCTGCAATATGCTGTTTTTCAGTTGCTCCGCGTTCATGGCGTGCCTCCGTGATGTATATTCTTTTGTTATTTTCGACGTCGGCGGGAAAAATCCTTTGTTGACGAAAAAGAGGACTGACCTAGGATAAAAATTCCTGTGTCAGTCCTCATTTCATACACGAATTATCATATCAGAACTTGAACTGTGCCAGTGTTTCCTGCAGCTCCTGCGCTAAATGCGCGAGGGAGTCGCTGGCGGAGGCGATTTCCTGGGCGGAGGCGGATTGCTGCTGCGTGGCCGCCGATACGCTCTGCATTTCGTCGGAGACCTGCTTGCCCTGCTGGTCGACCTCGGCGATACCCGCCGCGATGGTCTGGGAGCTTTCGGATACGCCTTTGACGCTCGCGGCGATGTTCATAATTTCGGTGGTGATACGCATAACGTCCTTCGTGATGTTGTCGAAGGTATCGGAAAGGCTTTCGACCGCCTTCGCGCCCGTCGTGACTTTTTCACGGCCTTCCTTCATGGCTCTTACGGCGCTGTCGGTGTCGGACTGGATGCCCGCGATCAGGTTTGAAATGTTCTGCGCCGCTTCGCCGCTCTGCTCGGCAAGCTTGCGCACTTCCTCAGCGACCACGGAGAATCCGCGGCCCGCTTCGCCCGCGCGCGCCGCCTCGATGGCCGCGTTCAGCGCGAGGAGGTTTGTCTGGTCGGCGATGGCGGAAATGCTTTCCACGATCTGCCCGATTTCTTTGGAGCGTTCGCCCAGCTTGTCCACGATGGCGGCGGAACTTTCCACCGTCGTTTCGACGCTCTTGATTTGCTCCACCGCGCCGACGACGGCCTCGCCGCCGCGCGTCGCCGCTTCGCTGACGTTTTGCGCGTTGTTCGACGCCTCGTGGGACTCCGCCTGGATTTCCTCCAGTGTGGCGGAAACCGTGCCGATGCTCGACGAGCTGTCCGCGATGCTTGACTGCTGTTTTTCCACGGCGTCGGAAGCCGTGGTGACGGATTGCGCCACCTGCGTGGCAGCTTCGGCCGTCTGCGCGGAGCTGGCGGTCAGCTCTTCGGAAGACGCCGCCATTTGCTGCGCGCCGTCGGCAATCTTTCGGATGACGCCCTTGATGCCGTCCCGCATCTTGAGCATGGCGATCGCAAGCTGGCCGATCTCGTCTTCGTGCTCCACGATGATTTCCGTCGTCAGGTCGCCGTTCGCGATGCGCTGCGAATCTTCGACGAGCGCGGTGATCGGACCACCGATGCGCTTCTGGAAAATGATCCAAAGCGCAGCGCAAAGGAGCAGGATGACGGCGACGGACATGCCGACGCTCAATTTGATGGCCTGATGAATCGGTCCCATGTAATCGGACTTCGGCGCGACGAGGACGAGGCGCAGGTGGCTGCTGCCGATCGGCGTGACCATCACATAGCTTTCCTCGCCGAAAGCGTCGGTAACGTACAGCGCGGATTTGGCGGCGTTCGCGTCAAGCCCCTTGCCGAAGGCCGCGACTTTCGCGTCCGGGCTGTCCTGGATTTTCACCTTGAGGTTCTGGTCGGCGTTCTTGGACGCGACGAACTGCCCCGTCTGCGTCAGCAGGAACGCATAGCCGCTTTCGCCGATCTTGATGTTTTGGATATAGTACTCCAGCTCTTTCATGCCGATGTCCACGGTCACGACGCCGACTGGCTTGCCGTCCCGCATGATCGGCGCGGAGCTGGTCAGCATCGAGGTCTTGCTCACATCGTCATAGGCCGGCTCGTCCCAAAAGACTTCCTTGCCGCCCTGGATGCTCGCCTTGTACCATGCGAACTGCGGATAATTGTAGGCTTCGTTGCTGTAGTCCATCGTCATGGACACCTTGTCGCCGTCTTTGGAATAATATGGGCCGAACCATTTCTGCCCCGGATAGGCGTTCGGCGCAAACCAAAGACCGCTGCCGAAGATCGCTTCGTCGGACTGCACCAGCGCAGTGATGAACCGTCCGGCGAGATTCATGTCGTATGTCTGCATCGCGCTGATGTTGAGCGCCAGCGACTTGGTCTTTCCGGAGACCTGTGTGAGCCGCTTGTCGAATTTCTCGGAAATCTCGCCGCTCTTGGCGGTCAGCATCGCTTTCAGTTCGGTCTCCATGTTCTCGGAAAGCTGGTACGCGTTGATGAACGCCAAAAGTCCCAGGAGAACTGTCGAAAGAACGACGACGCTGCAAATGAAAAGGAATCGGATACTTCGGGAAAACAGATTCATAAATGGTTCACCTCGTGGCAATAGGATACTTTCGTGTATATTATAACCTAATTGTTCAGTTTTTGTCTATCGACAAAATATGAACAACTGCGTTATGACGAGGAAACCTCGTCGAAACGCTGACAGAAGAAATTTTTGTCTATCGACAAAATATGAACTAAAGCGTTATAATGAAGTTAATCTTGGAACTTTTCATTTTATTCTTCAGTATGACCTATTCGATCAAGGGGTGAGATTATGGGAGAGAAAACACCCGGCGGGGGGATTTCGACGGGGCGGCGCGTGCTGGTGCTCTCGGCGTTTGCCGTTTTTGTCGTTATCGCTTTCGTCGCCAGCGTGACGCTCGGCTCGGTGCGGATTCCTCGGGAGGAGATCTGGCAGTCGATTTTCGGCGCCGGCGCGGGAACGCATCAGCAGATCATCATGAATATCCGACTGCCCCGCACGATTGTCGCGGCGCTGGTCGGCGTCAATCTCGCATTGTCCGGCGCGATCCTTCAGGCCGTGATGAAAAACCCGCTGGCCGATCCGCATATCATCGGCATATCGTCGGGCGCCGGTCTTGCCGGCATCACGATGATGCTCGTCTATCCGGGGCATGAATATCTGATTACGCCGGTGGCTTTCGTCGGCGCGATGGGCGCGGCAATCGTCATTTACATCCTCGCCTGGAAGAACGGCATCCGTCCCGTCCGCATCATCCTCGCGGGCGTCGCGGTGTCCGCGTTTCTCGGCGCGGGCATTTCGGCGATGATGATTTTCTACAGCGACAAAGTGCATGGAGCGCTGATGTTCATGGCGGGCGGCCTCGCGGCGCGAAGCTGGCCTCATGTGTTCATTATTTTGCCGTACGCGATTGCCGGGGCGCTGCTGGCGTTCCTCGGCTCGAAGCATTTGAACATCCTGCAGCTCGGCGACGAGATCGCGAAAGGACTCGGGCTGAACGTGGAAATGACCCGCGTGGTGATGACGGCTCTCGCCGCGCTGCTCGCCGCCAGCGCCGTTTCCGTCGTCGGACTCCTGGGCTTCGTCGGCCTAATCGTGCCGCACGCCACACGGCTGATGATCGGCTCCGACTATCGCTTCCTGCTGCCGGGGGCTGCGCTGCTCGGCGCGGCTGTGGTCATGGGCAGCGACACTTTCGCCCGCACCGCCTTCGCGCCGACGGAGCTTCCCGTCGGCATCCTGATGGCGGTACTCGGCGCGCCGTTCTTCCTCTTTTTGTTGAGGAGGGAACTCTGATATGGTGCTGGAAACGAAAAATCTCGGCGTAAAAATCGAGAACAACGAAATCTTGAAGAATGTGAACGTCGCCTTTTCCGAGGGCAAGCGCACCTCGATCATCGGGCCGAACGGCGCGGGCAAATCGACGCTGCTCAAAGCGTTGTCGAGCCTCAATACGCATTACGACGGACAGGTGCTGCTCGACGGCGAGGACGTGCGCGCGATGGGGCGGCAGGAGCTTTCCAAGAAGCTCGCGATTTTGCCGCAGGGCGCGACGGCTCCCGCGGACGTCACGGTCGCGCAGCTTGTGGACTTCGGGCGGTTCCCGTATCGAAGCTGGCTCCGTCCCAGCGACCCGAAGGCGGACCGTGAGGCGGTGGAGTGGGCGATCGACCGCACGCATTTGAACGACTTCAAAGATCGGCGCGTGGCGGTATTGTCCGGCGGCGAGCGGCAGCGGGCTTGGATTGCGATGGCGCTGGCGCAGCAGCCGCAAATCCTGCTGCTCGACGAGCCGACGACGTATCTCGATATCGGGCATCAGCTGGAAGTCATGAACATCGTGGACGAGATCAACCGCGACTACAAGATGACCGTCGTGATGGTGCTGCACGACATCAACCACGCGCTGCAATACTCGGATGAGATCGTAGTCGTCAAGAACCACGGCATTTTTGCCCACGGCACGCCGAAGGAGATCCTGACCGTCGATATGCTGGCCGAGGTTTTCGGCGTCAAGGCGGATATTTTTGTCAATTCGCAGGGTATTTCCGTGCTGTCGCCGGTGTCGTTGGTCGGTGAAGACAGAGGAGGCTGGCGCGCATGATTGAGATTCGCAACCTCCGAAAGACTTTTCCCCATAAGAACGCCCAAAACAAGAACGCCGAAAAAACCGCCGTGGACGGTCTTTCGCTGACCATCGAGACCGGCGAGATTTTCGGGCTGCTCGGGCCGAACGGCGCGGGCAAGACCACGACGATCCGAATGCTGACGATGCTGACGCGCCCCACCGAAGGTGAGATATTATACGACGGAAAGCGCGTCGGCGACGATGACGACGCCCTCGCGATCAAGCAGATGATCGGCGTCGTGCCGCAGAATCTGAATTTCGACCAAGATTTGACGGTCGGCGAGAACCTTGAGCTGCACGCGCGGCTTTACCACATGAACCGTGCGGAGCGGGAGGCGCGCATCGCCGAGCTCTTGGAATACGTCGAGCTTTCCGGCGTGATCAACGACGGCGTGCGGAAGTTGTCCGGCGGCATGAAACGGCGG
>JAGAZS010000221.1 GCA_017939945.1 Schwartzia sp. (in: firmicutes) | reverse complement strand
TTCGCGGATTGCACGCCGATCCTGCTTTTCGATCCGGTTCATCGTGCGGCGGCCATTGCACATGGCGGCTGGAAAGGCACGGTGCAATCGATTGCGGCGAAAACGGTGCGCGCGATGGCAGAGACGTTCGGCACGCGCCCGGAAGACTGCCTTGCGGGTATCGGCCCTTCGATCGGGGCATGTTGTTATGAAGTCGGGGACGACGTCGCGGGTAAATTCCGCGAGGCATTTCCGCAATTTGCGGACGAGGTCGTCTTGGAGCAAAACGGGACGCTCCGTTTGGATTTATGGAAAGCCAACCGTTTGCAGTTGGAAGCATCAGGGCTTACGCCCAACCATATCGACGTTGCGGGCGTCTGTACCGCATGCCATGCCCGGACGTTTTTCTCGTATCGGGCGGAAGGGCCGACGACGGGGCGCATAGCAGCGGTCATGGCAATACAATAAGGAAAGGGATATAGAAAATGAGCGAGATAGCGGAACATTTCCATGCGGTGGAACAGGAAATAGAAGCGGCAAAGGCACGAAGGAGCGTGGGAAAGGACGAGTCTGTCGGGTTGATTGCCGTGACGAAGAATCACGGCGTCGAAGCGATGCGAGAAGCCATTGACGCGGGCGCGGCGATTATCGGAGAGAACCGCGTGCAGGAGGCCGCGCAAAAAAAAGAGACGCTGGAACGAAACGTCTCCTGGCATTTGATCGGGCATTTGCAGACGAACAAGGCAAAGCAGGCCGTCCGGCTGTTCGATCTGATCCATTCCGTGGACAGCGAGCACCTTTTGGAGGCGGTCAATGAAGCCGCGCAGAAAATCCATAAGGTGCAGGACATCCTGATCCAGGTCAATCTGGCAAAGGAGGACAGCAAGTTCGGCATATACAAGGAAGATTTGCCGATCCTCGTGCAAAAGGCGGACATGATGAAAAACGTGCATCTGATGGGACTGATGTGCATCGCGCCGAATTATGAGGACGTGGAGGAATGCCGTCCGCTGTTTCGCGGGATGCGGGAGATTTTTGACCGCCTCAGGGACTTCCCGCTCTTTTCTTCGGAGATGAAATATCTCTCTATGGGAATGACGCACGACTACCGAATCGCCGTCGAGGAAGGTGCAAACCTCGTGCGCGTCGGCACGGCGATTTTCGGTGCGAGGCAGTACAAGTAAAAGGCGGCGGAATTGCGAATGCGAAAGAAAGGATTGGCGACGGCGGTGCTGGCTGCGAGCGCGGCGGGGGCGGCAGGCTTCGGCTGGCTGGCGTCTTCTGCAGGAGGTTTCCTGCCGGGGCTTTTGGCGCACGGCTGTCTCGCGGCGACCATCGGCGGATTGGCGGATTGGTTCGCCGTGACGGCGATTTTCCGAAAGCCGCTGGGTATCTCATATCGGACGGAAATCTTGCGAAGGAATCGGCCGCGAATCATGCGTGCGCTGGCTGAATTTGCCGGCAGCGATCTTTTAAGCCGGGAACATGTGTTGGAGAGTCTTTCTAAGCAGGATTTTTCGGAGATGCTGGCGCTGTATCTGACGGAGCGGGGCGGACGCGAACGGCTTTTTGCGTTGGCGGACGAGGTGTTCACGCGCGGCATGGAGACACTGGACATGCGCGGCGTTGCCGAGGTGTTGGAGCCTTCGGTGCGCCGCGTGTTTTCGGATATCCGGCTGGACGAGATGGCTGGCGACGCGTTGGCGTCGGCTTTGTCTCCCAAAACGAGGGCGCGCATACTTCATGCTTTGGCGCCGATTGCGCGGAAGGTATGGCACGACGAGGAATTGCAGGCGATGTTGCTCGCCTCCATCGGGAATATTAGGGAGGCCTATGTGGGTGACCAGACGATGCGGGCGTCGCTTTTTGATATGGAGGAGCTTTCGGACGAGCGCCTTCTTGCGCGGCTCAACGATTATGTGACAAATTGGACGGGAGAACTGGAAGCCGGCGAGGGCGAACTTTACGCGCGGTTTTCCGGCTGGCTGGATAATTTCCTGCGGGACGGCGAACAGCGGGGACGGATGACGTCCGCAGTACGCCGCTGGCAGGCAGGGCAGGTGGAGAGTGCGGATATTGTAGGCAGACTCACGCGGGGGCTGGAGTTTTTGCGGGAAAACTGCCTTCTCGATTGGCGGCGGAAGCTGCGCGGATATTTGGAGCAGCGCATCGAGGCTTTTTTGTCGGACGCGGCGGCAAGAACGAGTTTTAACGCATGGATTCTGCGATGGTTTGACGGCCTGCTCGCCGCGCATCATGCGGAGCTGCCGCAGATGATGGAGCGGCAGCTGGCGAGAATGAGCGACGATGAAATGGTGGAATTGGTGGAAACCCGTGTCGAGGACGACCTGCAGATGATTCGCATCAACGGGGCGGTAGTCGGATCGTTGGTGGGCATGGTTCTGTACCTTTTGACGATGGCGGCGGAAAGGATGTGGGCCTGATGCCGTGGTCGAATTGGAACAAGGCGGACAAGACGCTGCTATTCGCTGCGGTGGTGTTTGCCTTTACGCTGTGCTTGTATCTGTCGTTTCCGGGAAGCGTCTTTGCGCGTGGCGCGCTTTTTTGCGCGGAAGCGGCTCTGGTCGGCGGTGTGGCGGACTGGTTCGCGGTGACGGCGCTCTTCGAGAAGCCGTTGGGTTTTCCGTGGCATACGGCGCTTTTGCCGAGGCGGCGGGCGGAATTCATGGAAGCGGCGGCAAAGCTGGTGCGGCGCGAATTCTTTTCGCGGCGGGAACTGTTCGGAATGGCGGAGCGCTATGACTGGAAGGGGCTGCTTCTTCGTTGGCTGGAAGGCGACGCGGTACGGAACGGGCTTTGCGCGGCGGTTCGCGGCATGATTGGCGACGCGGCGAAAAATTTTAACGCGGCGGAGCAATCCCGGGAACTTGCTGCGAGGATACGCCACGCAATTCTTTCAGTTCCGTTGGAAGACGTGCTGAACGGCGTGGCGGGATGGCTCCGTGACGGCGGAAACGATCGGCGGATTTTCGGAGCGTCCATCGCGTATTTGCGCGGCGTGGCGGAAAATCCTGAAACGAAGGAACGGCTGGCGGAGCTTTTCGCGCGTATACGGGAGGAAAAGCTTGCGGGCGCCGGCTTGTTGATGAATCTG
>JAGAZS010000220.1 GCA_017939945.1 Schwartzia sp. (in: firmicutes) | reverse complement strand
GGTTGCGACGTTGTTCATAGGAAAGCCCCCCTTCTTACCTGCGGTCACATATCATTTTGTAATGGAATTGACAGTTCCTTACGCTGCTTCCCCAAGCTTCCCTTCCAGATCATGGTTCGTCATCGCGCAGACGGTCGAGTCGGACCAGACGTTTTCCGCCGTCTCGATCATGTCGATGATGGTGTAGATCGGCAGGATTACGCCCATGAGTCCCAGCGGCGCGCCCACCGAGGACATCAGCGACAGCGTCAGGAAGTAGCAGCCCATCGGGACGCCCGCGTTGCCGATGGCGGCGAGAACGGCAATCACGACCCAGGAAAGCATGGTTCCCATCGTCAGCTCGAAGCCGGCATTCTGCATTACGAAAAGCGAGGTCACGAGGATAAAGGCCGCGCAGCCGTTCATATTGATCGTGGTGCAGATCGGCAGCACGAATCGGGACACGGCGGGATTGACCTTGAGATTCTGCTCCGCCGAGGCCAGCGTGACCGGCAGCGTGCCCGCCGAGCTCTTCGTGAAGAGAGCTACGGCCAGGGCCGGGGACATCTGGCGGAACACGTGGATCGGGTTCAGCCCGCGCGCCAGCAGGAAGAGCGGCAGCACGATGAAGAACTGGATGGCGTTGCCGCCGATGACGACGGCGACATATTTGCCGAGAGCGCCGACGATGACGCCCGCAGCGATCTGCGCCGAAAGTTCCGCCGCGAAAGCCATGATGCCGAGCGGCAGGATTTTCAGCAGGCCGCGGATCATCGTGAACAGAAGTTCCTGTGCGCCGAGAAGCCCTTTCAGCAGCACGGTACGGTTTTCCGTCTTCGGCATGAAGGCGAGACCGATGCCCGCCGCCGCCGCAATGAAGATAATCGAGAGCACGTTCCCGGACAGGAACGGCTGCAGCATATTGTTTGGCACGACGGTCAGAAAATGATTATAATAGGAAAGGGAGCCGAGCTTTTCGAGAGGCACGTCCGCCGCGCCGCGTCCGATGACCTCGGCGGGCAGGTTCCCCGGCGCGATCCAGAGGTACAGCGCGAGTCCGACGAAGGCCGCCGCGAAGGTCGTCAGCAGCGTATAGGTGACGGTATGGGCAAAAATGCTTTTCGTGTTCTTGTCCGCGCCGAGTTCCGACAGGGTAGTGATGACCGCCAGCGCGATGGTCGGCACCGCGATGAACTGGAAGAAGCGCGTGAAGACGGCGGCGATGAACGAAAACAGCTCGTTGAGCTGCGGGACGCCCATACAGCCGAGAACGCCGCCAATGACCAGCGCCGCGATCCAAAGCATCAGCTGCTTGCCCTGCCCCTGCGGCCGGTTCGCCTCCAGGACGGCACGCGCCGTTTCGTCTACATTTGTATTTTGGTTCCGGTTAGTCACGGAAAATCCTTCCCTTCTTATTGCATCTTGCGGAGCAAAACGTTGCACCGCATGGAAACATTGTAGCGATTTCGGGTGAAATCGTCAAGAATTTGAAAAGAGGAGCACGCCCATGTCCGCACTGAATCCCGAACAGCAAAAGGTCGTAAACACTCTCGACCGAAACATCCTGCTCCTCGCCCCTGCGGGGACGGGGAAGACCGACACGCTTTCCCGACGTATCGCGCATATTCTGGAGAAAAAGCTGGCCGCGCCGGAAGAGATTCTTTGCCTGACGTTTACGAACAAAGCCTGCAGGGAAATGACGGATCGTGTCGCGGCTGTGCTTCCCGCCGAAGGGCGGCGCGTCGTCGTGAAGACGATTCACGGCCTTTGTTTTGAGATCGTCCGACAGGAAGCGAAAAAGCAGACCGCATTGTTCTCGGATTTCACGGTTTTCGACGAGGACGACTGCAAAGAATTGATCAAGGATTTGAACGTGGGCGGTTTTCAGCTTTTGGCGCTCCAGAATCTGATCGGGTTTGTCAAGGAAAGCCGCGCTTCTTACGATCTGTATTCCGACGACGAGACGGAAGATTATCGGGAAACCGTCGCCCGGCTTTTCGAAGAGCAGCGGGGCAAAATGAACTCCCTTTGCGTTCGTGATTTCCAATTCGATCCGGAACTGGCCGGCTTCTTCGAGCGGCAGGGCGCGGAATTTGTCCTGGCTTATAACCGTTCATTGGCGGAGCTCCACGGGCTGGATTTTTGCGATTTGATCGAGCGGACATACGCGCTTTTCCGTGAGGAATCCGTTGTCAGCCGCTGGCGGGACCGTTTCCGGTTCATCACCATCGACGAGGTGCAGGACACCAGCGAGCTGGAATACGCGATCCTGTCCAAGCTGTTCGACGGCAGGAACATCCTGCTGACCGGCGACTATTTCCAGACGATTTACGAGTGGCGGGGCTCGCAGCCGCGGCGGATATTGGAGCGGTATCGGGAAACCTTCGCGCCGGCGGAGTTTACCTTTCGCAAGAATTACCGTGCGACGCGCAAGCTGCTCCGGGCGTCCTTCGCATATCTGGAATCGTTCTTTCCCGCGGAGCTTTCGGAAATGTACCGGGGAGATTTCGAGGCGGCAAGCCCCGAAGAGGGCGCGCCGATCGTGTTGAAAGCATGCCGCGATTTCCGGGAAGAGGGGGAATGGATTTACCGAAAAATCCGCAGCCTTGGCGTAAAAGATCCGTCGCGGGTTTGCGTGCTGACGCGAACCAACAAGCAGAACCAGAGAATCTGCAGCGCGCTGGAGGCGGCGGCGCAGGGGTATGCGCCGGAAGCCCCGTGGCCGTTCATGCTGATCGATGAGTTCCAGTTCTTTCGACGGCAGGAAATCAAGGACGCGCTGGCCTTCGTGAAGCTTGCGGTCAATCGCCACGACGTCGTGAGCCTGCGGCGGATATTGAAGCGGTTTGGCCTCGGCATCGGGGCGAAAACCATAGAGAAAATCGAGTCGGAATCCATGCGTGCGGCGGGGCTCCGGCTGACGGATTTCCTCGACAGGTCGACGCTGGACGCGGGCGATCCCTTTGGGCCGCTTTTGGACGCGTTGGAGCAGGAAAACATCGTCGTTTTCGACGTGGAATCCACGGGCACGGATACCATGAAGGACGAGATCGTGCAGATTGCCGCAATCCGGATCGGCAGGAACGGCGAGACGAAGGAGGAATTCATGCGTTTCATGCGGAACGAGAAAAGCGTCGGCGCATCGGAAGCGGTGC
>JAGAZS010000219.1 GCA_017939945.1 Schwartzia sp. (in: firmicutes) | reverse complement strand
TGCGCAGTATCGCGAGCTCGCGGCTTTCGCGCAGTTCGGCTCCGATCTTGACAAGGCGACGAAGGATCAGCTCGATCGCGGCGCCCGTATGACGGAGACTTTGAAGCAGGCGCAGTATGCGCCGCTCGTCGTCGAAGAGCAGGTCATGGCTATTTTCACGGCGGTTCGCGGATTCCTCGCGGATATCCCCGTGGACAAGGTCGTCACGTTCCAGAACGATTTTCTGAAATTCATGCGTCAGGCGCATCCGGAGATCGGCCAGAAGATTGCCGAGCAGCAGAAGCTCGACGACAATCTTGAGGACGCTCTCTCCAAGGCAATCGAGGAATTCAAGGAGACCGTTCCTTATAAAATGGCGTGATGAGGTGATTGAATGGCGAGCTTACAGGATATACGCCGCAGAATACGCAGCGTAAAGAGCATCCAGCAGATCACCAAGGCAATGAAGATGGTCGCGGCGGCGCGCCTGCGGCGTGCGCAGATGGCGGCTGTGGCGAACAAGCCCTACGCGGACAAGATGGCAGAGGTCGTGGAAAACGTCGCGTCCAATGTCACCGATTTCAAGCATCCGCTTCTCGAGACCTATGACGCGGCGGAAAAGAAGCTTTTCCTGATTGTCGCGGCAGACAAAGGCTTGGCCGGCGCCTATTCCTCGAACATCTTCAAGGAAGCGGTGCGGCATATTCCCGACAAGGAAAAAGCCGATCTTGTCGTCATCGGGCGCAAGACCGAGGAGTATTTCCGCAACCGGGGCTATCATATCGTAAAGGAATATCTCGGCATCAGCGAGCGTCCGACGTTCGATATCGCAAAGCAGATCGCGGCGGAATTGACCTCGCGCTATGAAAGCGGCGAGTACAGCGCTGTGAATATCATCTATGCGCGGTTCGTGTCGTCGATGGTCAACATACCGGAAACGTTCCAGCTCCTGCCTTTCGAGGGTATCACGAACGAGGAAGAGGAAGCCGAGCCGACGAAGCTGGACAAGGCGGGCGCGTTCATTGCCCACTTGAAGGCGGCGGCGCTTGCGAAGCTTCCGAAGCCGGGGCCCCAGAGCTACGACGAAATGATCGAGGCTATGGAGGCGAAAGAGGCCGCCGAGGCGGAACGCGCCGAGGACGAGGCCGCGGAAAAAGCCGCTGCGGAAGCGGCGAAAGAAGCGGCTGCGGCGGAAGCGGAAAAAGCGAGGGAAGCCAAGGCGGCGAAAGAGGCCGAAGAAAGATTCGGTCCGCTGCCGCCGCTCCCGGATATGCCGGAGCTGCCGAACGAAGAAACCGACAGCATTGATTTCACGGCGTATGATACGCCGCTGGAAGAATTCAAGGAAGAGCCGTTCATCTTCATACCGAACGCGGACGACGTGCTGAACGCGCTGCTGCCGCAGTATCTGGTTACGATGATTTACGCGGCGCAGCTTCAGGCGGCGGCCAGCGAGCTGTCTTCGCGCATGACGGCAATGTCGAGCGCGACGGACAACGCGCAGGAGCTGACGCGGAAGCTGGATCTGCTCTACAACAAGGTACGTCAGGCGAACATCACCCGCGAGATCACGGAGATCGTGGGCGGTGCGGAAGCCTTGAAGTAAGGCGACAGTCAGTTGTTGCTGAAGGAACTGTGCAGAAATAAATTTGCAAAGAGAGCGCAGGAGAAATTTTCATGTGCTAGACGGAGGAGAGAGTCATAGCGGGGCTATGGCGACCGACGACAACGACGCACATGGAAATTTAGACAAGCTATATTGCAAAGTTATTTCGAAACAGTTACAAGGGGGTTTACCATTGGCAAAAGGAAAAATAGTACAGGTCATCGGAGCTGTCGTCGATATTGAGTTTCCGCTCGGAGAGTTGCCGGAGATCCTGAACGCTGTCACGATCAAGGGCAAGTCCGGGGATGTCGACATCGACCTGGTCGTTGAGGTCATGCAGCATCTTGGCGACAGTGTCACGCGCTGCATCGCCATGAGCTCGACGGACGGCCTTGTTCGCGGCATGGAGGCGGAGGACACCGGCGCGCCGATCAAGGTGCCGGTCGGTCCGGAATGCCTCGGGCGCGTGTTCAACGTGCTCGGCGACACGGTCGATCACAATCCCGAGCCGGTCGGAAACAAAGAGGCGTGGCCGATTCATCGTCCCGCGCCGACATTTGAGGAACAGGACGCGACGGCGCAGATCCTCGAAACGGGCATCAAGGTCGTCGACCTGATTGCTCCGTATTCCCGAGGCGGAAAGACGGGTCTTTTCGGAGGCGCGGGCGTCGGCAAGACGGTTCTGATTCAGGAGCTTATTCACAATATCGCCACCGAGCACGGCGGCTATTCGGTCTTCGCGGGCGTCGGCGAGCGTACCCGTGAGGGCAACGATCTTTGGACGGAAATGACCGAGTCCGGCGTTATCTCGAAGACGGCGCTGGTCTACGGACAGATGAACGAGCCTCCGGGAGCTCGTATGCGCGTCGGTCTGACGGGTCTGACGATGGCGGAGTATTTCCGCGACGTCGAGCATCAGGACGTGCTGCTCTTCATCGACAACATTGTCCGTTTCATCCAGGCAGGTTCCGAGGTTTCGGCTCTGCTGGGCCGCATGCCGTCGGCCGTCGGTTATCAGCCGACGCTGACCACGGACATCGGCGCGCTGCAGGAGCGCATCACCTCGACGAAAGCAGGTTCCATCACGTCGGTGCAGGCCGTTTACGTCCCTGCCGACGACTTGACGGACCCGGCGCCTGCGGGCACGTTCACGCACTTGGACGCGACGACGGTTCTTTCCCGCCAGATCGCCGAGCTGGGTCTGTACCCGGCCGTCGATCCGCTGGATTCCACGTCCCGTATCCTCGACCCGAACATCATCGGCGAGGAGCACTACAACGTGGCGCGCGGCGTGCAGGCGGTTCTGCAGAAGTACAAGGAACTCCAGGATATCATTGCAATCCTCGGTATGGAAGAACTTTCCGACGCCGACAAGCTGACGGTTGCGCGCGCTCGCAAGATCCAGCGCTTCCTTTCACAGCCGTTCGCGGTCGCGGAGCAGTTCACCGGCCAGCCGGGCAAATACGTCCCGCTGAAAGAGACCATTCGCGGATTCAAGGAAATCCTCGAAGGACGTCACGACGATATGCCGGAGAACGCGTTCTATATGGTCGGAACGATTGACGAGGCTGTGGCAAAGGCCGAGAAGCTGAAAGAGGAGGCATAACCTATGCCGACGATCAAGCTCGAGGTCGTCTCCCCGGACGCGGTGGTCTATCAGGCGGACATCCACATGCTCACCGTCAAGGCAGAAGACGGCGAGATCGGCGTCATGCCGAACCATCTGCCGATGATCGCCAGCATCATCCCCTGCGCCATGCGCGTGAAATACGAGGATGGCCGCGAGGAGCTGATTGCGTGCGGCGGCGGCTTCATGGAAGTCCTGCAAAACAAGATTACGGTGCTTGCCTCCTGCGCGGAAACGCCGATCCAGATCGACGTGCTGCGTGCGGAAAAAGCATACCAGCGGGCCGAGGAACGAATCAAGAAGTTCAATTCCGCGCCTCTGAAGCACACGGACATCGACATCGAACGAGCCGAGGCCGCGCTCCAGCGCGCCATCGTGCGGCTCAAGGTGGCAAAATCCGTGGGAGCGTAAACTCTATAGGAAACAAAATGAAAAGGACTGTCGTACGAAGAACATTCTTCGTCGGCAGTCCTTTTTTGATCTTCCGGTTCCTTTACGTTGCGTTCCGATTTGTTTTCCGGGAAAACAGGGAAGTCATTCCTGCAGCCCTTTCAGCAGTATCCGTAAAAACTGGACGAATTGGGACATGAAGTCCCTTGTGCCGAAACCGGCGGCGGGGAATATTTCAATATGATGGGATTCTTTATATTCCAGGCTGGCCGGGTACAAGGTCATCGCGTAGCAGTTTTCGCACTCCACGAACTGATACGCCTGTTCCTCGGTGAATTGCGGAAAGATGAGCTGCACCAGCGTCTTCAGCCTGTTGAAAGAACGATTCATCTCCACGCGGAACCCGTTATGCATTTGAGATGAAGCGCCTTTCAGGATCACCGTGTTCACGATGCCGAGCAAAGAAAGCATCCGCCGATGGCGAAGCAGCATCTCGGCCCAGGCGAAGCAGAAGGCCTCCAAGTCTTCTGCTTTTTTTGCAAACGTTTTTTCAGCGTCGTCCACCATTGCCTCAATATCCTGCAGCAGAAGCGTCAGGAAAATGTCTTCCTTGCAGCGAAAATAGTTGTAGAGGTTGCGGCGCGTAAAATTCAGCTTTCTCCCAATCTCCGAAAATGTGATCTTGTCGTAGCCGATTTCCACATACAGCTCCGCAGCCGCGTTTGTGATTTGTTCGACCCGAATCGTTTTCTGTTCATCGTTTCTCGCTCTGATGAAATCCATCGCTCTCCGTCCTGTCCGTACTGGTATGATTCATAAGTATAGCATACTTATGCTACATGAGCCAGTTCTTCCATGTGGCTTCCGGCGTCTTGCTGCATGCGTCGGACCAAGAGTGTCGCGCAGGCCGCGCGGATCGACTGATCCAGGAATAAGGCAATCCAGGCCCCTAGCAGACCCATGTCTGCTGAATACAGGAAAAAAGCAGTCAGCACACCGAACGCAGCCGTTACGATAGCACCGACATAAGGCATCGTAAAGAACTGGATAATAAATTGTGAAACAAACAAAGACAACCCACCATGGGTCAGATATCTTTCACAGAAAAAGGAAAGGTCATAAACGAATAACTGTTGCTGTTCCCTATAATAAAAGAGGT
>JAGAZS010000218.1 GCA_017939945.1 Schwartzia sp. (in: firmicutes) | reverse complement strand
GATTTGCAAGTCTCGCCGTCCTCTTTGCGCGGATTGTCCGCTGGCGAAGTTCTGTCCGTCCTTTGGAACGGACGGCTTGGACGAGAAGAAGGCGAACGGAAAGAAAAAGACAAGTGGGGGAAAGAAAGCGTGATTTATCGGAAGCCGACCTTCGACGACGTCGAGGCGATTTATCAAATGGTTTACGACTACGCGCAGGAGGGCGCGATGCTCGCGCGTTCGAGGAACACCCTCTATGAGACCCTACGCGATATGGTTGTTGCGGAGGAAGACAGCCGTATCGTTGGCGTCGGTGGGCTTCATTTCATTTGGGACAAGCTCGCCGAGGTACGGACGATGGCGGTGGCGTCCGGCTATACCCGTCGGGGCATTGGCGCCGAAATTGTGCGGCGGCTTCTTGAAGAAGGGCGGCAGCATGGCGTCACTTGCGCGTTTACGTTGACGTATCAGGTGGAATTTTTTGCCGCCTTGGGCTTTCGGAAGGTCGCAAAGGAGGAGCTTCCGCCGAAGGTCTGGAAAGATTGTATCGACTGCCCGAAGTTTCCGAATTGTGACGAAGTGGCGATGGTACTCGACATTTGATTCTGTTAGATAAAAATATCCCTCTTCCATGCCGGAAGAGGGATATTTCAGTTTCAGGCTTATAATGAGGGCAAAAGTTCTGCGAGGCCGGTATGACCGGAACGAATCAGGTCTTTTTGGAGATTTTCCAGCCACGCTGCGAGGCGAGGGCAACGCATGCGGCCCTCGAAACGGAACATGGTATGCGGCAGCGCGCCGAAAATCGGCACCCGGTTCAGCGCATATAAGTCGTCTCCCGGATGCACGTTGCCAAGATTGACGGTGAAGGCTGCGCGATAACCGGAGGCGTTGACACGCGACTTGATGTATTCGTTTGTGTACCCGCAAGGATAAGCGAGAACATCTATGCGGCGCCCCAATCGTTTCTCAAGCAGGTTTTTGGAGTCGGCAAGCTCATGGTTGACGGAGTTCGGGGAAAGCTCGGTCAGCACGTTGTGATCGACGGTGTGACTTCCGAACTCGATGCCGGACGCCTGCATTTCCGCAAGCTGTTCCCACGTCAGGTAATTGGGGTAGAGGCTTACATACTCGGAAATCAGGAATATGCAGGCTTTCATGTTATGTTTTTTCAGGATGGGAAACGCGCACTGGTAATTGTCGATATAGCCGTCGTCAAAGGTAATCAATACCGGGCGTTCGGGAAGCGAGCCTTTTCCTTCGAGGAAGTCAAGCAATTCGGAAACGGTAATTGTTTGGTAGCCGTTTCCTTCCAGCCAGGCCAATTGCGTCTCGAATTCCGTCGTCGAGACGGTCAGCATATTTTCGTCCACGTCGTTGATTTGGTGATAGTTCAAAATGGGAATGCCGCTGGGCGGGGAAAAGAATGACAACGCGGCAAAGCCGAGAATAATCAGGATAGCGATAACAAGGCGGAGCAAAAACGGTTTCATGAACATCTTCCTCATTATAATTAAAATATCAAGACAAAATATATAGCAAGCGCTCTTTTATGTCAAGCTTTCCCCCTGTGCAATATCGGCGCTTTGTGGTATACTAATACGCGTCTTCGACTAATATGTATCAAGGAGCGGAATCATGACAGAACGAAACGCGCTGTGCTGGTGCGGCAGCGGAAAAAAATACAAGCATTGCCATTTGGCTTTTGACGAGCGCATTGCAGGGATGAAGTTCAATTTTTTTCGCGGGCAGGTTCGTCCGCCGAAAAAAATCATCAATAACGAGAAGGATATTGAAGGCATAAAGAAAAGCGGCGTAGTCAACGACGGTACGCTGGATCTGATGGCGGAGATGATCCG
>JAGAZS010000217.1 GCA_017939945.1 Schwartzia sp. (in: firmicutes) | reverse complement strand
TGCCTTGACCGCCAGCGCGATCCGGGACAGCTCGCCGCCGGAAGCGACCTTGGAAAGAGGCTTTTCCGCCTCGCCCGCATTCGCCGAAAACAGCAGATTGATCTCGTCCGCGCCCTGCGCGGTCAGCTCCGCCGGAGACAGCGCGACCGTCAGCTTCGCGTCGGGCATGCCCAGCGCCACGAGCTGCTCCACAATGGCGTCGGAAAGTTTTTTCGCCGCTTCCTTCCGTTTCGCGGTCAAAAGCGCCGCGCGGCGCTCCGCCTCCGCCCGCGCTTCCCCGCATTTCTTTTCCAGCGCGGCGACGATCTCGTCAAAATTCTCGAAGCCCTCGATCTCTTCTTCTATTTTTTCCCGATAAGCGAGCACCGCTTCGATGGACGCGCCGTATTTCCGTTCCAGCTTGTCGATGACGTCCATGCGGGACTGAAGCGCGTCCAGCCGCTTCGGGTCGAAATCGAGACCGTCCAGATACCCCTGCACGGTGTAAGAAATTTCCTTTAATTGGCAGACGGCGTCCTCCAGCATCGGTACCGAATCGTCGAAGGCCTTGTCGAACTGCCGGAGTGCATCGATACGGCGCTGAAGCGCCGCAACTTCGGTGAGGATTCCCTCGCTCTCCCCGCCGCCTTCCAAAAGCGAGGCGGCCTCATTGACATTTTCCGTGATTTTCTCGGCGTTTGAGAGCCGGTTGATTTCCGCCTCCAGCTCTTCATCCTCATGCGGGCGCAGATTTGCCTCTCCGATTTCCTGCGCCTGCCATTTCAGCATATCCATACGGTCAGCGGAAACGCCCGCCGATTCTTTTTTCTCCGCCAGTTCTTCCGCCGCGTCCTTCCACGCGCGAAAGGCTTCCCGATAGGACGCCAGCAGTTTCGGCAGTTCCGAATCGCTGCCGTCCAGAAGCGCAAATTGGTTTTCCGTCCGCACCAGAGCGAGATTCTCATGCTGTCCGTGGATATCCACCAAGAATTCTCCGATGGCGCGGAGCGTCCCGGCGGTCACATGGCAGCCGTTGACGAGAATGACGTTCTTCCCTTTCGTCGTAATCTGTCGCGTAACGATCAGCGAGTCGTCCTCGTCGTCGATAGCCTGTTCCGCAAGCAAATTGTGCAGCCGTTTCTCCCCCGTGATGTCGAAAATGGCCTCAACCCGCAGCCAGTCGCAGCCCGTTCGAATCACATCGGAGGAAAGACGATGGCCGAGCACCGCGCCGAGAGCGTCAATCAGGATGGACTTTCCCGCACCGGTCTCGCCCGTCAGGATATTCAGCCCCGCATCAAAGTCGATCTCGACGTGCTCCAGCAGAGCAAAATTCCAAACGGTCAATGTCTTCAGCATACCGCGTTCCCTCCCGAAAGCGCTTTCATGCGCATCTCGACTGTGGACGCGGCGCTTTCCGGCTTCACGACGACGAGGATGGTGTCATCTCCCGCCACCGTGCCGATGATGTTTTTCCACTGCGCCGCGTCGAGAGCCGACGCCACGGCGTTCGCCATGCCGGGGAGCGTCCGCAGCACCACGAGAGCGCCGCTGGCGTCCACGCCCGTCACCGCATCGGCGAAGAGCGCCTCCAGACGATTTTCTCTGCGTGCGCCGCCCTCCGCTTTCGGGAACGCATAGCGGGAACGCCCGTCGCCGGTCGGGACTTTCACCAGCATCAATTCCTTGACGTCGCGGGAAACCGTCGCCTGCGTGGCCGTGATATGCTCCCGCCGCAGGAGCGCCGTCAGCTCCTCCTGCGTCTCGACGATATGATTTTCAATGATTTCCCGTATCTTTTCCTGTCGGCGCGGCTTCGTCCGCTCGTCCTTTTTCATGCAACCGCCCGCCTTTACGAATTATAGAGAAGCTTCGTGCGAATGGTCTGGTAATAATTCTTGTCGTCGAACTTGACGATCTTCGCCGGAAGCGGCGCGCGGCGCACGATGACCGCGTCCCCCGGCAGCAAGTGGAAACTCTCCTGCCCGTCGAATGTGACGATGATGTCCCGATGGAGCGCAGCGATATCAATCTTGATCTCGTCGTCCTCGTCCATGACCATCGGACGCGCGTTGAAGGTGTGCGGACAGATCGGCGTCATCAGCAGCACCTTGACCTTCGGGTTGATAAGCGGCCCGCCCGCCGAAAGCGAATAGGCCGTCGAGCCCGTGGCCGTGGAAATGATCAGCCCGTCCGCCTTGTAATCCATCACGCGGAAACCGTCCACCGTCAGGGTGAGCTGGAGCATGCGCGCCGCGCCGCCCTTCGTGACGACGATGTCGTTCAGCGCGTTGCCGAGGAACCGTTCTCCCTTCCCTTCGCTTTCCACGAAGCCGGAAATTACCATGCGCTCCTCAAGATAATATTCCCCACGCAGGATTTTCTCCAGCTTGCCTTCCAGCTCCGACAGCTCGATGTCCGCCAGGAAGCCGAGAGTGCCGATATTCACTCCGCAGACGGGGACGTTTTTCTTGTAGACGCGGCGGCAGTTGCCCAGCAGCGTGCCGTCGCCGCCGATGGAAAGCGCCATGTCCATCGGCTGTTCGTCGATATCCTCGACGCCGTACTTTTCATAATGGAAAAACGCCGCGCTGTCCGTCGGCATCAAGAGCCGCACGTCCTTGTCCGAGAAAAACCGGAAAATCCGCGCGAGCACCTCCGGCGCGTCTTCCTTCTCGACATTCGGAAACACCGCGATATTTTTCATTACCGCTCTTCCTTTCCTGCCCCTTTGTCCAACGCTTTATGCGCCTCGTCCACGATTTCATCGATTTTTTCTTCCGTCAGCGCCGACGATTCGCCCGACTGCGCCAAATGCACGAGATACTCGATATTCCCTTCCGGTCCCTTGATGGGCGAAAAGGTCAGCCCCACCGGGGAAAACCCGATCTCGCGGCTGTAATCAATAACCGCGCGGATTACTGAGCGATGAACCTCGGGGTCGCGCACCACGCCTTTTTTCCCGACGTTGCCGCGCCCCGCCTCAAACTGCGGCTTGATCAGCGCCACAATCTCGCCCGTATCCTTCAGAAGCGCCTTAGCCGGTTCCAACACCTTCGTCAGCGAGATGAACGCGACGTCGATGGACGCAAAGTCCAAAAGCTCGCCGATGTCCTCGGGGCGCACATAACGGATATTCGTCCGTTCCATGTTCACGACGCGAGAATCGCTCCGGAGCTTCCAGGCAAGCTGCCCGTAACCAACGTCAATGGCGAAGACCTTCGCAGCGCCGCGCTGGAGCGCACAGTCGGTAAAGCCGCCCGTAGACGCACCGATATCGGCGACTACTTTTCCTTCCATATTTATATTGAAGGTTTCCATCGCCTTTTCCAGCTTCAGCCCGCCCCGGCTCACATAAGGAATCGCGTCGCCGAGAACGCGAAGCTCCGCGTCCTCCTTCACCATCGTCCCGGCCTTGTCGATCTTCTGCCCGTTGACCAACACCAGCCCCGCCATCAGCGTCGTCTTCGCTTTTTCCCGCGTCTCGGCCAGCCCGCGCTTCACCAACAATACGTCCAGCCGTTCCTTGTGTATCTTTTCCATTTCAGGCGAGCCCCGTCCATGCAGTCATGATTTTTTCGGCAATCTGCTCCGGCAAAAGCCCGCAGGATTCCAGGAGTTTTGATTTCGCGCCCTGAGACACAAACCGGTCCGGGATACCAATCCGGAGCAGCGGCGTCCTGTGTCCCGCGTCCGCCATATATTCCGCCACCGCCGAGCCGAAGCCGCCCGGCAGCACGTTTTCCTCCAACGTCACGATCAATTTGTTTTTCTTCGCCGCCCTATCGACAATCGCCGTGTCGATAGGCTTGACGAAACGCATATTGACAACCGACGCGCGAACGCCTTTTTCCCCGAGCATCACCGCCGCTTTTTTCGCCGCATCCACCATCGTGCCCACCCCCAGCAGCGCCACGTCGTCCCCTTCCGAAAGGATTTCGGCCTTGCCGATTTCGATTTCCCGGAAGCCCTTGATCAGCTCAACGCCCAGCCCCGCACCGCGCGGATAGCGGATCGCCGTCGGCGAATCCATGTGCACCGCCGTGTAGAGCATATCGCGGAGCTCGTTCTCATCCTTCGGCACGAAAACCGTCATGCCCGGCATGGTCCGAAGATAGGACAAATCGAAGACGCCGTGGTGCGTCGGCCCGTCCTCGCCGACCAGCCCGCCCCTGTCGAGACAAAGAGTGACGGGAAGATTTTGCAGGCAAACGTCGTGCATCAGCTGATCGTAAGCGCGCTGGGCGAAGGTCGAATAAATCGCCGCCACCGGATGCAGCCCCGAAGCCGCCATGCCTGCTGCCAGCGTCACCGCGTGCTCCTCGGCGATGCCCACGTCAAAGAACCGCTTCGGAAAACGCTCGCCGAATTTCTTCAGTCCCGTGCCGCTCGGCATCGCCGCCGTAATCGCCGTAATGCCCGGCATCTCCTGCGCCAGCTCGATCAGCGCGTCGCCGAACACCGACGTGTACGACGCGGGAGCCGAAGGGTCTTTCTTCACCGCGCCCGTCGCCGCGTCAAACTTTCCGACGCCGTGGAACTTGTCCGGCTCCGTTTCCGCCGGCAGATAGCCTCGCCCCTTCCTCGTCCGCACATGGACGAGAATCGGGCCGTCCATCATGCAGGCCTCGGAAAACACGTCGCGCATCAGCCGGATATTGTGCCCGTCAATCGGGCCGACATAGGTGAAGCCCATTTCCTCAAAAAGGCCGCCCGGCACCAGCACGGATTTTACGCCCTCCTTGATAAATTCCGCCGTCTTGACCACCGTGTCCCCGATATGCGGAATGCTGCGAAGGAATCCCTTGATGTCCTCCTTCGCGCGGTTATACTGCGGCGCGACGCGGATGCGCGAAAGGTATTCGCTCATTGCGCCGACATTGAAGTCAATGCTCATGCCGTTGTCATTCAATACGACGATCAGATTCTTGCCGATATCCCCCGCGTGATTCAGCGCCTCAAAAGCCTCGCCGCCCGTCATCGCGCCGTCGCCGATCACCGCCACGATATGCTCGCCGCGCCCTTTGAGATCGCGGGCAATCGCCATACCGAGGGCCGCCGAGATCGAAGTGCTGGCGTGACCGACGCCGAATGCATCATATTCGGACTCCGCACGGGACGGAAAACCGGTGATGCCCTGCCACTGGCGCAGTGCAGAAAATCGCTCCCTGCGCCCGGTCAGGATCTTATGCGCGTACGCCTGATGACCGACGTCCCAGACTACCTTGTCCGTCGGCAAATGCAGAACGCTGTAAAGCGCCAGCGTCAGCTCGATTGCGCCGAGACTCGGTGCGAGATGTCCGCCCGTCTGTGAAACCGTGGAGACGATCAATTCGCGAAGCTCCGCCGCCAATGCTTCCAATTCTTCCGTCGAAAGATTATGCAGTTTTTCCGGCTCGTCAATCCTGTCCAAAAGGTTGCCCATACTTTTCAACCAATCCCGTCTATCTGTCTCTTGTAATCAAATATTCCGCGAGCTCGTCGAGAAACGCCGCTTTCTCTCCCAGCGGCGCCAGCGCCTGATGCGCTCTGTCCACCGCTTCCCGTGCGAGGCGTTTGGCCTCGTCCAGCGAGGTCAACGTCACATACGTCGATTTCTGATTGCGTTCATCGCTGCCTACGGGCTTCCCGATAGCAGCCTCGTCCCCCGTCACGTCGAGAATGTCGTCGGTAATCTGGAACGCCAGCCCGAAAGCCTCGGCATACTCGGTCAGCGCCGCCAGTTTCGCGTCGTCCGCTCCCGCAAGAATTGCTCCGGAGCGCACCGCCGCACGGAAAAGCGCACCGGTCTTTGCCATGTGCATGCGGCGAAGCGTGTCCCGATCGATATGTTTGCCCTCCGACTCGAGATCGAGCGCCTGCCCGCCGACCATGCCTTCAGGTCCCGCCGCAGTGCTGATCTCCCGCACCACACGGACGAGAGTTTCCGGCGAAACGCCTTTTTGCCGCAGCAGCACTTCAAAGGCCAACGTCAGCAACGCGTCGCCCGCCAGCGTCGCAAGGCCTGCGCCGTACACCTTATGATTCGTCAGCCGTCCCCGACGGTAATCGTCATTGTCCATCGCCGGAAGGTCGTCATGGATCAAAGAATAGGTATGAATCATTTCCAACGCGCAGGCCGACGCCAGATAATCGTCGCCGTGGCCGCCGGCCGCGTCCGCCGCGGCCATCAGAAGAATAGGGCGAAGCCGTTTTCCTCCCGCCATCAAGCTGTATTTCATCGACTCCGCCAGCCGCGCATCAAAAGCCTCGTCCTCCCGGAGCTCGCGAAGCAGCCCCTCCTCGACCAGCGCGCGCCGACGCGCCCATTCCTCTTTTTGCATCCTCATTCACCTTCGATTGCCAATTCCAGAGCTTCCGTTTCTTCCTTGCCTTCCTTCACAAGCAGGTCCATGGCCTTTTCCGCCCGTTCCAGCGCCTTCATGCATTTCTGCGAAAGCCGGATGCCCCGGCTGTAATTCTCCATTAGATCGGCAAGGCTTGGCTCGCCGGTCTCCATCTGCTCCACGATTGTCTCCAGCTCCGCCAGCGATTCCTCAAAGGACGCTTCCTTCGTCGCTTCTTTCCGCGCCGCCATTATTTGCTTCCTCCTTGCTCCACTTCCCGGACGTCCGCATGGACGCGCCCGTCTGCCAAAATCACGGTCAATTTGTCGCCCGCACGAGTTCCCGCCGCCGAGCGCACCAGTTTCCCATTCTCGTCCTCTACGATACTGTATCCGCGCCGCAGCATGCGGATCGGATTCAAAAGCTCCATTCGGTCCATCGTCATATCCAGCCGCTGCTGTTTTTCGCGGAACACCTGACGGACGCCTGCGGAAAGCGCATCGGACGCGTTCTTCAGTCTGTCCCGTTTCAAATCCATGATCCGCTGCGGCGTCGCCATCGACTTTCGCCTGAGACACAGCAACAGCTTCATGCGCTTCGCGTTCATCCAGCGGTCCCGCGCCCCGAAAAGCCTTGCGCAAAGCCCATCAATCTGCGTCAAAAGCTCCCGCGCATCCGGCACCGCCAACTCCGCCGCCTGCGACGGCGTCGCCGCCCGCACATCCGCCGCCAAATCGGAAAGCGTATAATCCGTCTCGTGCCCGACTGCCGAAATCACCGGAATTTTCGACGCATATATCGCGCGGACAACCGGTTCCGTATTGAACGACCAAAGGTCCTCCGCCGAACCGCCGCCCCTCCCGACAATCATCACATCAACAGGTAATTTCTCATTGAAATAGCGGATACCTGCCGCCACTTCCTCCGCCGAGCCTTCGCCCTGCACCTGCACCGGATACAGAATGAGCTGCACCGACGGGAACCGCCGCTTCGACACGCGGTAAATATCGCGGAGCACCGCGCCTGAAAGCGAAGTCACCACACCGATTGTTTTCGGAAATTTCGGCAGCGGCTTCTTGTGTGCAGGATCAAACAATCCCTCCGCCGTCAGCTTATCCTTGATTTGCTGGAAAGCCGCGGCGAGGTCGCCCGTCCCCACGTCACGCTGCTGCTGGGAGATGCCTTTGGCCACGGATGGCGCGT
>JAGAZS010000216.1 GCA_017939945.1 Schwartzia sp. (in: firmicutes) | reverse complement strand
TTTTACCGCCAACGAAGATAATTTTCCGGATATTGCGGATCTTGTCCGCGAGGAGCTGGAGAAAAGAAAAACGCCCGAACGGGCGATTGACCAGGCGTCGCTGCTTTTGGAGGAGATTTTCTTTCGGGCGCTGGGCATGGGCGCGGAGGAGATGCGCATAGCCATCCAGAACCGGTGGGGGAATCTGACGCTCAGGCTCTCCTTCGACGGCGAGGAGAAGAATCCCCTCGCGGACGCCGCCGATTACGACGCGGACGGCATGGACGCCTACCGCGCGATGATCCTGAAGGCATACCATTCCCAGCTCGGCTATAGCCGCCGGAACGGGGAAAACATCGTCACCGTCAAGGTCCACGAGACGAGCGCAAGGGAGGTATGGCTGGTTCTCGCGGCCATCGTGGCGGGGCTTTCCTTCGGGCTTCTGATGAAGGCGTCCTTGGGCGGGGAGGTTGTCCATTTCATCGACCACGTCATTTGCGACTCGGTGGAGATCATGTTCATGAACGCCCTGACCATGATGATTACGCCGATGATTTTTTTCGCGGTGCTGTCCGGGCTCACCAGCATCACGGACACGACTGTCGTGGGCCGTCTCGGCGGGCGGCTCGTCGGCTTTTCCGTCGCGAAGCTCCTGGCGACCACCGTGCTGGCCATCGCGGCGGGCAGCCTCCTTTTCCCCGGCGGGATGCCGGAGCTTTTGCCGATGATTCCTGCGGAAAGCGCGGCGGAGAAGTTTTCCCTGCAGGATATGATCGTTGGCGTCGTTCCCAGCAGCCTCGTGGCGCCTTTCCTGAAGGGGAATATCCTTCAGGTGCTGTTCCTCGCCTGCTTTTTCGGCGTGATGATCAACCGGGCGGGCGACCGGGCCGCGGCGGCGAAGGAGGTCATCGAGTTCATGAACCGCCTGTGCGTGGAAGTGCTGGAGGTCATCATGCGTTTCAGCCCCTTGGCCGTGTTCGCCGCCATGGCGCGGCTCATGCTGTCCGCCGGGCTGGATGTGCTGTTCGCGCTTGGAATGGTCGTGCTGAGCGACGTTTTGGGGGCTGTGCTGGTGCTTCTCGTCTGCGCGGCGTTCGTCGCGATGTTCGGGGGCATCTCCCCCGTCGCTTTTATCAAGAAAATGGTTCCTTTCACGCCCGTTTCCTTCGCTATGCACAGTGCCAGCGTCGGCCTGCCGCAAACCATCTCCTTTTGCGTGGAGAAGTTTGGCGTGAGCAAAAAGCTGTCCATGTTCACGTTGCCCGTGGGCATCCAGCTCAACATGAACAACACGGGTTTTTTCCTGACCATCGTGTCCGTCCTGATGGCTCGGACTTACGGCATCGCGCTGGACATGAACACGCTCTTGTCCCTGCTGCTCTCCTCTTTCCTCATCGCTTTCACGATGCCGTCCTCCATGGGGGCGTCCCTCATCGGTCTTGCCACGATCTTTTCGGTGATCGGTATCCCCGGCGAGGCGGCACTGCTTTTTTTGTGCATCGACCCGGTGGTTGATTTGATTGAAACCGTGGGCAACGTGGCGTCCAATATCGCCAGCACCCTCATCGTCGACGCGAAGGACAAAGCGGAAGGCTGATACAAAACCTTTTTGGGAAGGGAGTTTATCGGATGAAGCGCAGGACATTTTTGCGGCGGGCGGCTTTTGGGATGATCGGCGCTTACGTCGGCTCGCTTTTTCAGGGAACGGGGTTTGCGGCGCCACAGGAAAAACCGTCAAAATTGAAGATCGGCGTCATCGGCGCCATGAAATCGGAGGTAGAGGACCTGCTGGCGGCCATGCGGATCAAACGGCGCGTGAAAAAGGCGGGCATGGAGTTCAGTGAGGGGACTTTGGGCGGCAGGGAAGCCGTCGTCGTCCAAAGCGGCATGGGCAAGGTGAACGCGGGCATTTGTGCGCAGCTTCTCATCGAAAGCTTTTCCGTGACGCATATCATCAATACCGGCGCGGCTGGTTCGCTGAACGCAAAGCTGAATATCGGCGACATCGTGGTTTCGACGGATGCCGCGCAGCATGATTTCGACGTGTCGGCCATCGGGTTCCGGAAAGGGGAAATCCCCTACACGGGAAAGGTCTTCTTTGAAGCGGACCGCGAACTCAGGCAAAGGGCGATGCGGGCGATACGCGAAGCGTTGCCGGGCATCGCGGCCGTGGAAGGAAGGATTTGTTCCGGCGACCAATTCATCAGCGCGCAGGCGGAAAAGGAACGGATCGCCCTGGAATTTTCCGGGGACTGCGCGGAGATGGAGGGCGCTGCCGTTGCCCAGGTATGCTGCTTGAACGGCGTCCCGTTCGTGATTTTGCGGGCGATTTCCGATAATGCCGATGACAGCGGCCACATGGACTTCAAGGAATTCGAGAAAAAAGCGGCAAAAAATTCTTCCAGGCTGGTTCGGTTTATGCTGGAGCATTGGCAGGAGTAACATATTTTCGTGAAGTGAAGCAGAGCATTCGCCGCTGCATACTCGAAGGACAGGATCGGCGCCGGAAGCATTCATCTCTTGCGCGATTCCGCCAAGATTCGATTGCAAAATTGGCTGCCGTGAGAAGAAAAATCTTCTTGCGAGCGACATTTTTTGCGAAACTATTTTGTATACTAATAGGGAAAACTACAGTCATACGAGGGAGGCAACGGCATGAGAGTCAGCACATACGAAATCTTCCTGCCACTCATTGGCACGGATGAAAAGGAAATCGAGGACCGCGCACTCTTGGTGAACGGCCTGTACGGCGCGGTGGACGTGGTGAAAAAGGAAGACGCGGAGCGCATGAAGGCGGGGGACTTCGCGGGGCTTCCCCTCGCGCTCCGGGAGCGGCTCATGCTTCGGGGACACTTGACGAGGAAGGACGAGGAAGGGGAGTTCGCCGACCTCGCGCTCCTTGGCCGCGTCTATCGGACGATCCCCGCCCGGAGCGGCGTGGGCCTCGTCATCATGCCCACCTACGACTGCAATTTCCGCTGCCCGGATTGCTTTGAGCAGCATCGGTTGGCGAAGGGGCAGGGCTGGCTGGACAGCACCATGACCGACGAGACGATGGAGGCGGTTTTCTCCGCGCTGGCGGACTGCAAGAAGCGGGGCTACGCCCTCGGCGACTGCACTCTATACGGCGGCGAGCCGTTCCTCGAAAAGAACCTGCCCGTCGCGGAGAAGATCGCCGAACGCTGCAAGTCGATGGGCATGGGCGTCAGCGCCGTCACCAACGGCTATGATCTCGCGTCCTTCATCGGCTTCATCAAAAAATACGAGGTGGCGAGCCTCCAGGTGACGGTGGACGGCACGGCGGAAATCAATGACCGCCGCCGTCTCCACAAGGACGGGCTGCCCACCTATGACCGCATCCTGCAAAACGTGGAGCTGGCTCTCGAAAACGGCATCCGCATCAGCCTCCGGGTGAACGTGGGCAGCGAGAATCTCAGCAATATCCCCGCGCTTATCGACGACCTGAAGGCGCGGGGCTTCATCGAAAAGGAAGAAAAACGCGCGGCCGAGGAAAAGAAGCTCAGGGAGACCGACAAGAAAGCGAAGACATCACGAGGCGCTTTCGTCTACTACTTCAAGGCCACCAACGACGATAATCACCCCGAGAAGAACATCACCGAGCAGGACATTGTGGGCGAGCTGATGCGGTACGGCTTCACCGCCGAGGAAGCCATCGAGCTCCAGAGCCAGTACAGCGTCCCCGCCGAGGGGATGCGCCAGCTCTTCCAAAAGAAGGGCTATCCGCAATTCAGTCCCGGCTATTGCGGCTCGGAGTCGGGCATGCTGGTGGTGGATCCCTTCGGGAAGGTCTATACCTGCTGGGATGTGGTCGGGAAGGAGCAGGACGCGGTGGGCGCCGCCGACCCGGCAACGGGACGGTTCCTCTGGAAATTTTCCAAAGCGAAGTGGCGCACCCGCACGGTAGACCTGATGAAGGAATGCCAGCGCTGCCCCTACGCTTTCATCTGCCGGGGCGGCTGCGCGTCGCGGGCGATGAACGCTTACGGCGACTATTTCCGCGAATATTGCGGCGAGATCAAGGAAATCTTCGCTTTCGTCGCCTCCCGCGTCGCCGGGAAAGAATGGGAAAAGAACCATGACGACGAGCTGACGCTCTCGCTGGCGGGGCCCGTCTCGCGGCTGACGGAAAAGGAGCGGGAGATCATCATGGCGACGACGAGCCAAAAGGATATGTTCGAGATTGCCAAGTCGGCGGGGCTGTTCATGGAAGACGAGGGGAAGAAAGAGGAGGTGTAAGGGAAAGTACGGACTGTACGAATTGCCCGCGTTTTTGCATAAAATTCCAGGAGTGATTGCAGCTATGGACATACAGGAGCTTCCAATGAACAGTCCCCAACGCTGCGGGCAATGCGCAAAGCGGAAAAAAGCGCGGCTTGCGAGGGCTGCGCCTATGAGCGCCGATGCCTTCCCTGCCCGGCGACGGGGAAAAGAATTGCAGGATGCCCGCTGGCAGGGCGGACTTGATACATCCAAGAAGGAGGAAGAACGAAAATGAAAAAAATATTTGCAGCGCTTTGGGCGGTATTGGTCTTGGCAGTCGCGGTGGCGGGAAGCCCTGCGCTGGCAACGGGGAAAAGCGTCTCGCCCGACGATCCTTCGGGCTTCGTGGAGCTGGCGGAGGCGGTGCCGGATGTCATTCTGGAACCCCGCTATTATTCCACCTACAATTTTGTCGGCGACCGCATCGACGGCTATGAAGCGCCCTGCGTCCTGATGACGCGGGAGGCGGCGGAGGCCTTGAAGG
>JAGAZS010000001.1 GCA_017939945.1 Schwartzia sp. (in: firmicutes) | reverse complement strand
AATAGATGCGCTGATCCTTGCCCGTGTCTCCGCCAAAAGTGAAGCGGCGCCCCATCTGCTTGAAGGACGCGATGATGCTGTCCCCAAGATTCCCCGAGAAGACCGACGGCTCGGTGGATTTGTCGTAGGTATACTGCCCCGGCGTGGCACAGACCTCGACGACCTCGCCCGACTCAACAATGATCATGCACTGGCCGTCATTGACAGCGATACCGGAGCCGTTGGAAATGATGTTGTCCTCGGCGCTCGTATTGGAGCTGCGCCCTTGCGAACTGGTGCGCTTTTGCCCTTTCGCCACCAAAATATCCGCGCTCAGGCTTTCACAGTAGAAAAATTCTTTCCACTGGTCAGCGAGCACGCCGCCTACGGCTCCCATTGCAGCTTGAATAAGACCCATAACTTTGCCTCCTCCGCTTTGTGAAAATTCCGCGCAAACCCGCGCGCCTCGTTCGGAAAATACGAGGAAGATTCAGATAACTCTTTTATACTATACCAAATTCTAGCCCATTTGAAAACTGTTTTTCAAATTTTAAGACAAAATAATCACTAAATTTTAGTTCACATACAAAGGAATTTAGGACTTTTTGTCGAAACTCAGAATTATCTTCTTGACAACAAGAAAGGAAGCGATTATATGACCGCGGTCACCTCCGGCGAATTTCTGAAGGAATTTACCCTATACGCCAATCGCACCCATGAGGACAGTGAATCTTTTATCATCCAGCGAAAAAACGGAAAACACCTCATCCTGATGTCATTGGACGCCTATAACGATTTACAAAAGAAGCTATATAAACTACAACAAGCCGTAAAACAGGCATGAAAAAAGCCGCCACATCCGTGACGGCGGTTTATGCTCTACGATGCAACAGCTTCTTACTTCGCGAGCGAATTGACCTTCTTCGCGAGACGCGACTTCTTACGAGCCGCGTTGTTCTTATGATAAACATGATTCGCGGCAGCCTGGTCAATGGTCTTGCAGGCCGCGTGCAGGAGGTTCGTCGCTTCTTCCGCGTTCCCAGCGGCAACGGCGTCGATCACCTTACGGGACGCTTTCTTGACGCGCGTCTTCTCCGCCACGTTCTTCGCATGACGCTTCGCATCGGTCTTGACACTCAAAACAGAAGACTTGATATTCGGCAAATGTCTCACCCCTCTTTCTAATTTCGTTACCGATGTATTCTATCACGCTGATTTTGAAAATGCAACTGTTATTTTTCACTTCTTGCCCGTGCGCAGTCGTAATGATATAATCAAACAAGTCAAATTTATAGAAAAGGAAGATTTCATGCAGACGACACATATACGCAATTTTTCCATTATCGCGCATATTGACCACGGGAAATCGACGCTGGCCGACCGACTGATTGAACGGACCGGCGTTTTGACCGAACGCGAGATGAAGGAGCAGGTGCTCGACTCTATGGAGCTGGAGCGCGAGCGCGGCATCACCATCAAGGCGCAGACCGTGCGACTGACCTATAAAGCGAAAGACGGTGAACTTTACGAATTGAACCTAATCGACACGCCGGGCCACGTCGATTTTACCTACGAGGTATCACGAAGCCTCGCCGCCTGCGAAGGGGCACTTCTCGTCGTCGACGCGACGCAAGGCGTGGAAGCACAGACTTTGGCGAATGTTTATATGGCATTGGAACACGACCTTGAGATTATTCCTGTCATCAATAAGGTCGATCTGCCCAGCGCCGACCCGGATAAAGTGAAAAAAGAAATCGAGGACGCCATCGGCCTCGACACATCAAACGCGGTGCTGACCTCGGCGAAGACGGGTCTTGGCGTCGATGATATATTGGAAGCGATTGTCGCCCATATTCCCCCGCCCTCCGGAGACGAGAAAAAACCACTGCGCGCACTAATTTTCGATTCCTATTTCGATTCGTACAAAGGCGTTATTGCTCATATCCGTTTGATGGACGGATTAATCAAAAAGGGCATGGAGCTTCAGATGATGGCCACAGGCAAAGTTTTCGAGGTCACAGATGTCGGCTGCTTCCAGCCTACCCCTGTAGAGGTGCCGCAGCTCGCGGCCGGCGACGTGGGATTCATAGCGGGCAGCCTGAAAAACGTCCGAGATGTTCGCGTCGGTGACACCGTAACGACAACAGGAAATCCCGCTCCAGACCCTCTGCCCGGTTATCGCGGCGTAACGCCGATGGTTTACTGCGGCCTATACCCGGTGGACAGCGCCGACTATGACAATTTAAAGGACGCTCTCGAAAAACTTCAATTAAATGACGCGGCTCTCGTCTTCGAGCCCGAAACCTCCGTCGCACTAGGCTTCGGCTATCGCTGTGGCTTTCTCGGCCTTTTACACATGGACGTGATCCAGGAACGGCTGGAGCGAGAATATCATTTGGGGCTGATCACCACCGCGCCCAGCGTTATTTACCATGTGCATACGACCGCGGGCGAAATGATTGCCGTGGACAATCCGGCGAAGCTACCGCCGCCGCAGAATATCGAATTCATAGAGGAACCTTTCGTCAAAGCCACGGTCATCGTGCCGAACGATTATGTCGGCGCGGTCATGCAAGTCTCACAGGACAAACGCGGCGAGTACAAAAGCATGGACTACCTCGACACGAACCGCGTCATGCTGATTTATCATATCCCTTTGAGCGAAATCATCTACGACTATTTCGACCAACTGAAATCGACAACGCGGGGCTACGCGTCGCTGGACTATGAGCTGGCCGACTACCAGCCGTCCAAACTGGTGAAGCTCGATATCTTGCTGAACGGCGAACCTGTGGACGCGCTCTCCACTATCGTATTCTCCGACCAGGCCGCGTATCGTGGTCGCCTGCTCGCGCAAAAACTTCGAGAATTAATCCCGAAGCAAATGTTTGAAATCCCGATTCAAGCAGCGGTCGGCTCGAAAATCGTCGCCCGCGAGAACGTGCGCGCGTATCGGAAGGACGTGCTCGCAAAATGCTACGGCGGCGACATCACGCGAAAGCGCAAACTGCTGGAAAAACAAAAGGAAGGAAAAAAGCGCATGAAGGCTGTTGGCAGCGTCGAAGTGCCGCAGGAAGCTTTCATGGCCGTGCTGAAGATACACTGATATGGAATACGACGTTTATATTCATATCCCGTTCTGCCGCAAAAAATGCTCCTACTGCGATTTCCCTTCCGCCGCCGGTCATGAAGCGGACATGGAATCCTATACGGACGCGCTTTGCAAAGAACTTGCATTAAAAAGCGAAACGCTTTCAATGTTCGGAAAAGCGTCAACGATTTACATTGGCGGCGGCACCCCCACCGTGCTCCCTATCCCGCTGCTCGCCCGCATCATTCAAACCGTGCAGGCGGTCGTCCCGACGTCGGAGAATCTGGAGTTCACCGTCGAGGCAAACCCTGGCACCGTCACACTGGAAACGATGACCATGCTCTCGACGCTTGGCGTCAATCGCGTCAGCATTGGCGCGTCAGTTTTCGACGATGCAATCCTGAAACGCATCGGGCGCATCCACACCTCGCAGGACATCCGCGACGCTGTGCGCTGGGCACGGGCTGCTCTGATCGTGAACGTCAGCGTCGATCTGATGTACGGTCTGCCTGGACAGACGATGGACATCCTCAAATGGAGCGTTGGCTCGTCCATGGATCTCGCCGTCACGCACATCTCCGTATACGGACTGACCGTCGAGGACGGCACGCCCTTCGCCCGGGAAAAAGCAACCGGAACGTTGGAGCTCCCTTCCGACGAGGCAGAAGAGGAAATGTATGACTATCTGTCAGAAACCTTGCCGAAATTCGGTTTCCGTCGCTACGAAATCTCGAACTACGCTCGGCATGATTTCCTCTGCCGCCACAATCTCGGCTACTGGCAGGATCGCCCCTATTTCGGCTTCGGCGCGGCGTCACACTCCTACCACAACGGAAAACGCACCGCGAACACCAAAGATATCAACAAATATATCAACGCCGTTGGAAACGGCGAATCCCCTGCGCATACCGAGGAAACCGTCACCCGTGAAAAGCACATCGAGGAATTTTGCTTCCTCGCGTTGCGCACAGCAGAAGGCATAGACCGCGATAAATTTGCAAATGTCTTTGGCTGCGAAGTGGAAAACCTGTATCAAAAATCCATTGACGACCTGAAATCCAAAAATTTTTTGGAAGAAACGACCACGCATTTTTACCTGACCCCCCTTGGCATGAAGTTTGGGAATCAGGCCTTTGCAGCGTTCCTGCTGTAGCAAGCCATCTGCGTCCCCATCCAAGACATCCGAGCAGACAAGTCCGACAAGCTCCCCAGCAAGAACAAGACGCTGATACTTTACTGCTGGACGGGCCGCCGCTTGGAAGACGCCTCCTCCCTACTTGCCAAGCAAGGCTACAAAAAACATCTACGATTTCGGCAGTCTCATGGACTGGACCGAGGAAGTCGAGGGTGCGGAAGTCCGGAAGAAATAAGGCATTTCATGCTGACAGTGATTTTCTGCAGCCTGCGAAAACTTGATGACGCAAAGCTGACCGACCAAGACAGCGACCAAGATGAAGCCGCCTGCCGAAGAGCAGGTAACATAATAACAAAAAACCGATATACATCCTCCGCCCTTGACACATCCCCGCCTATACCCTATACTAATCCCAGTATCAAACTATAGATTTAATAAATGGAGGCGTTGACGATGAGCTACAAACTTTGGGACACGCTGGACGAGCTTCGCTCGGACGCGTATGAATGGGTGGATCTGACGCATTTGATGGACAACGAGAGCCCTTATTGGTCAGGGATTCCCGATGGCTCAGTGGAGCTTTGCAAGACCTGCTTCGACTGGGGCAACGACATGCTGGACTGCCTAATCCAAACTTTCAAGTTTCCGGGACAGTTCGGCACGCACATCGACTTTCCGGGGCATTTCATCAAGAACGCGCCTCTTTCTGAAAAATACGGCGTACACGATATGATTTTCCCGCTCTGCGTCATTGACATCACCGGCAAGGTGAAAAAAGACGTCCATTACGCGGCAACGGCTGAAGACGTCAAGGACTATGAGGCGAAGTACGGCCCGATTCCCGACGGCTCTTTCGTCGCACTCCGCACCGACTGGAGCAAAAACTGGCCGGACATGGCCAAGCTCTCCGGCATCGCCGAGGATGGTAGCGAGAACTTCCCCGGCTGGTCCCTCGACGCGCTGAAGTACATCTACGAGACACGGAATGCCGCAGCGAACGGCCATGAGACCCTCGACACCGACGCTTCCGCCGATGCGGCAAAGGCCGGCGATCTCGCCTGCGAGCGCTATGTGCTTTCCAAGAACAAGCTCCAAATCGAGGTGCTGCAAAATCTCGACCGCGTAACTCCAGCTGGTGCGCTGCTGATCGCCGCATGGCCGAACATCAAGGGAGCGACGGGAATGCCCGTCCGCGCTTTTGCAATCACACCGAAACTGAAATAATCTTTTCCCTCGAAAAATATCTCTCTGTTGCATAATAAAAATTTGAGGTAAGAAAGAAAGTTGAAATTTCTTGCCTTATATTTTTTGGGTTGATGACAAATCGCTCAAACCACTT
>JAGAZS010000215.1 GCA_017939945.1 Schwartzia sp. (in: firmicutes) | reverse complement strand
TGTGGGAGAAATTTACCGAGGTAAACATTGGCAAGATTATAAGCTATACAGGCGCGATAAAGTCAAATCCCCTTTATCTCCGCCTGGAAAGCGAGCCAATCTGTATGAGCGACAACGGAAAGGCTCTTATGGTGGCGCATGGATTAACCATCAATATTATTCTGCCGGAGGCAGATGTGAAGAACTCGCGACAGTTTGTTTTTGCCTATGATGGGCCGGACCCAAAGCGCAGCGATTATGACGCGCCGTGGCAGTCTACGTCAATGAATGAAGTGAAGATTCAAGGAGGGTCCGCCTATCATCTGCCGGGGGAAATTATAGTTAATAATGAGCCTTTGCTTAAGAAGTATGGCAGTGATAGGGAAAAAGTCCCTCCGGAAATGGTACAGAACGCAATGGCAACATCGGGCCCAATCGATGTATATATCAATTCTGGCTGTGTCCTCTATGGAGCAATTTTCGCCCCGAGGAGCAGAGTAATTATCCACGGTGGAGGGAAGATTCAAGGCTTTATCCTCGCAAGGCAGATTGTGTTAGCCTCAGATTGCTACGGCAGTTACGAGGTTGGAGATCGAGTGGTGGAGATGCCGGTTTTGATTGCCGAACGGCCCGCAGGCAATAATTACCAGGAATTCAATTATAGACGCGAGTATATCAAAGATACATACATGTTGGCTTCGTCCACTGATATAAGCAAGTTGAATTTGACTTTCATGGCATTACAGTGATTGGAGTTAGGGAAACCCATATTGCGATACGCCGGACTTCCGCACAAAGTTAACGTGCGGAAGTCTTTTTTTGCGGAATAAACGGCAAAAAGAGACATTTTTCTGTTTTTTTTCTTTCTTTCATAAGGTATAATAAAATCGAAGTCGTATGAGTATAAGACAAGTGCGACAATTGCAAGACAACGGAGGGATTACCTTTGCTTTCGATTCCGGTTAAAAGCCTGCGGGAAGGCATGGTGGTTGGACAGAGCATATACTCTGAGGCTGGCGCCGCTTATCTCGTCAAGGGCAAACCATTAACAAATCAATATATAAAGCAGATGAAGAAAATCGGCATCCCTTCGATTTCCGTGAGCACTGTAAATCCAAGATTCGAAGTGGAAATACCGGAGGATGTGGTGCAGGAAAAAACCCGCATGGACGCTATCCAGAAGGTGCATGACGTATTCGAGGATCTCTCCGGCAAAAAGGAGATGGATACGGAGGGCTTGACGAAAATTGCGGACAGGATTGTCACGGACGTTTTTTCGCGGAACAGTCACCTCGTGCAGCTTACGGATATCCGCCTGCACGATATCTATACTTTCGCCCACAGCGTCAACGTTGCGGTGCTTTCCGCCATGATCGGGAAATTCTCGGAGCTTTCCGACGAGGATCTGAAGACGCTTGTTATGGGAGGGCTTCTGCATGATTTGGGGAAAATCAAGGTGCCTTCCGAAATCCTGAATAAGAAAGGGAGACTTACGGCTCTTGAATACGAGGAGATCAAGGGTCATCCGATGGAGGGCGCGCACCGCATCAGCGAGTTTGAATGGATGCTCCCGAAAGCAAGCATCCTTGCGGCGATAGCGGCGCAGCATCATGAATGTATCGACGGTACAGGCTATCCGAGAGGCATCAAAGGCGACAAGATGCATCGCTTCGCGAAAATGGTCGCCATTGCGGACGTTTATGATGCGTTGACCAGCGAGCGTCCTTACAAGAAAGCATATACGCCGTCCGTTGCTTACGGCATCATGAGGATACACAAGGGGCATTTTGAAGCGGAGCTCATGGAAAAGTTTTTCGATAATGTGGCCATTTATCCGGTGGGCACGATATTGAAGACGTTTTACGGGTACGGCATCGTGACGAAATGCGAGTTCGGGCATACGAGGACCCCGACGATTCGCATTTTCGCGGACAGGAGAAGGAACGTGCTGGAGCATTCTTTCACCATCGATTTGCGGCATGATTCCCCGAATGCAATCGAAAAAGAGATTTCCGGAAGCGAACTTTTGGCGTTTACGCATAACTTTTCTTTCGACCCGTCGAAATATCTTGCGAAGTAATGTACAGGTTCTGCAGGCAAATCAAAATGGTAAAGGAGATCACGGGAGACAATGAATTACTGGATCGTGGTAGTAGACGATGAGGTCATGAGCCTGACAAACGCGAAAACTATTTTGAGCGATCAAGATATGCGCGTCAGTTGCCTGCGTTCCGGTCGGGACTTGTTGAAATTCATGGAGACGCACAAGCCGGATTTGATTTTGCTGGACATCCAGATGCCCGATATGGACGGGTTTGAGACATACCGTGAGTTGAGGGATCTGGAGGAACTGATCGGGCTTAAACGCACGCCTGTTATTTTCCTGAGCGGAGCGGAGGACAGTGAGACGGAACGGCGGGGCTTGAAGGCGGGGGCATCCGACTTCATTCGCAAGCCATTCAACAAGGAAGTCCTGATTCGGCGTATCGACAACGCGATTACGAATGCAAAGACCATTGAAACCCTAACGGAGGAAGCGACTACCGACGGATTGACGGGCTTCCTGAACAAGTCCAGCGGAACTGCTCAGATATCGAAGCTGTGCGAGGAACAGGCGGGAACGCTGATGCTCTTCGATCTCGACAGCTTCAAGCTCGTCAACGACCTTCACGGGCATGACATGGGCGACCGCGTGCTGGAGTCCTTTGCGGATGTTGTCAGGCACAATGTGCGGGGAGATGACGTCGTCGCCAGGATCGGCGGCGACGAGTTCATGGGCTTTTTCTGCGATATGCAGAAGGAAGAGGCTGTGGCGGCTTTGACCAGGCGATTGAACGACCAGTTCGTTGGGCAGGCGGAAAAACTGATGGGCAAGGAGCTCGATATTCCTTTGGGGGTGTCGGTCGGTGCGGCGATGGTGCCTGAACACGGGAGAGATTATGAGACGCTGTTCCAGTTGGCGGACGGCGCGCTTTATACGGCAAAGCAAAACGGAAAACACGGATACACTATTTACAGCAAAGACGCGGAAGCGAGGATGTCCAGCGAGGAGAATCTCAAACGCGAGCTAGACCGTATCACGAAAATCGTTGAGGAACGAAACGGAGGGAACGCTCCCTTTGTGCTCGGGCCGGAGCCGTTTTCCTTTATTTATCGTTTTGCCAAACGGTTTTATACGAGACACGGCGGGAATGCTACAAAGATGCTGTTCATTTTGTCGAAGGACGGGTCCAGGGACTCGCGGTTCCTGATGGAGGATTCGGAGCGGTTTTGCGAGGTTTTGCAAAAGACGCTCCGCAAGAGCGACTTTATCCTGCAAAACAAGCCGAACCAGTTCTTCATATTCCTGCCGGAGCTGACGGAGCCGAATTTCCAAAAGATTATCGATCGGATTATGGGAATGTGGGATAAATATGATCATGACGGCGTAAAGGTCGAATATGTCATTGAGCCTATCGTTTATGAATCTTCTTTTCGCTCCTCAAATACTTGAGGATGGCATATATTGTTCGATAGATAACGGGAGGACGGTTGCCTGTGCGAAGGGGTGTCATCATCGCGTTTCTGATTCTCGCCGCCGCGATTGCGGGAATCCTTCGAATCGAAGACAACCAGTTGAATCTGGATGTGAACGCAAACACCACGAAGGTTGGCGTGATTCTGCGCGGGACTTGCCTGGACAGAAGTTACGGGCAGGCGCATTTCGACGCGCTGGAATCCCTGCGGGGAGATCTCAATCTGGAGACGGTATATCGGGAGGGCGTACCGCCTGATTGTTACAAAGAGATTGTCAATCTCATTCAAGACGAGGGCTGTCGGATTATCATAGGCACGTCATTCGACAATGCCCCTTATATGGAACTGGCTGCCGAGTCGTACCCGGAGGTTTGTTTTATTCTTGTGGGAGGAACCGCGTATCGGAACAATCTGTCCTCGTTTTTTGGCCGGATGTATCAGGTTCGATATCTATCCGGCATTGTGGCGGGCCGGATGACGAAGACGGGGGAGATTGGCTATGTGGCGGCTTTTCCGGTTCCCGAGGTCATCCGGGGAATCAACGCCTTCACGCTGGGGGTACGAAGCGTCCGACCGGACGCGATTGTTCGTGTCCGCTACTGCGGCTCATGGACGGAGGACACGCCGGCGGGGACCGCTTGCAGCGAACTGGTGGATCGCCACCCCATCGATGTGGTGACCGTGCATACCAATTCTTTGCAGCCTCTTAGGGAAGCGGAAAGACGAGGGGTATGGTCCATCGGCTACAATGTGGACAATTCCGAGGATTTTCCCAATACGTATTTAATGGCGTGCATATGGAATTGGGCGGAGTATTACCGAAAAGAGATATTGAGCTGTTTGCAGGGGAAATTTCATGGCACGAACGAATGGGTGAATATGGAAGACGGCATCGTGTCTTATTCACCGCCCACGGAGTATGTTTCATTGGACACGCGGGTTGAAATGGAGGAAGCCAGGGAAAAATTCAAAAGCAGGACGTTTGATGTTTTTTACGGACCGATTGTTGACAATACGGGCCGCACCCGCATCGAGGCGGGGGAATCCATGTCGGACAATGAGATGCTGAAGAACTTCAAATGGTATGTGGAGGGCGTGAGGATTGAAAGGCAAGGAATGGATGGAACTTAATTTTCCGTTCGTTTTGATTGGGCTCATTATCATTGCGCTGGTAGTTGTGATACGGAGTTTCCGGCTCCCGGAAACAGGGCGTCAGATCACAGTCGGATGCGTCCTGATTGGCTCAAAGGACGACAAGGGGTGGAATGAGAGCCATTATAACGGGTTGCTGCAGGCCTGTGAAGAGCACCATTGTATCCTCAAGGTGAGGGAAAGCGTTGCGGAAGACGCGGCGCATCTATCGGTCGCCGTTGAGGAGATGGAGGCGGAAGGCGCGGACGTCATCTTTCTGACCAGTTTCGGATATGGGCGATACACAGAGAGGATCGCCAAGCAGCATCCCCATATCGCTTTTTTCTCTGTTTCCGGCAATAGGAGGGCGAACAACCATACCACTTATTTTTCCCGATTGTATCAGATGCGGTATTTGGCCGGCGTCATCGCGGGGGCCGAAAGCAAGACGGGCGTATTGGGCTATGTGGCCGCCATGCCGAATTCACAGATCAACCGCAATATCAACGCTTACGCGATGGGCATGCGCGTCGCCAATCCCCAGGCGAAGCTGCTTGTCTGTTTTACCGGAAGCTGGGAGGACGAGCTGGCAGAACGGGAAAGCGTTGCTCGGCTGCATTACGCGGGAGCGGATGTGATTGCATACCAGGAAGGCAAGCCGTATGCGGTGGATGAGGCGGAACGGCGCAAGCTTCTCAGCATCGGTTTTGACAATGTTTATGAGCAATATTCCGAGCATTTCCTGACGGCGACAATCTACGACTGGCCGGTAGTCTATAAGATGGTATTCGGGGATTATCTGAGCGGCAGGGCGCATTTTTCCAGCGGTTACTGGCTTGGTATGGAGGATGACGCCGTAAAGCTGCATACTTTGTCTCCGCTCGTATCGGAGAAGACGGTTTTCCTTACGTCGTTGGCAAAGCAGCACGCTTTCGCTCAAGGGGTTTTTTCCGGCGTCATTTACGACAACACGGGAGTGCTTCGATGTGAGGAAGGCGAGAGGATAGGGGACCAGGAGCTTTTTTCCGGAATGGACTGGTTCGTTGAAGGGGTAGAAATCTATGAATAGGCGGTCAATCTGGACGGGAAAAGGCACGCTTATAGTCATGTTGGTTTTCTGTGGGGCGCTCTTGTTGACGGGCGGGATGTTCCGGAATCGGCTGGGCGAGCTTTTGCTATCGTATACGGAAAATCAGACGAAACGTCAGGCGGAGACACTGGCGAGCCAAGCGGGGGAAAAGCTCGGAACGGAACTGGAAAATCTGGCTTATGTCGCTTCGAAAATCGAGTCCAGTCCCGATGAACTCGATCGGCTCATGCCGATGCTGTTCAACGATTTGGGCGTCAAGCAAGGGCTTCTGGCCATTGACGGGAAAGCACTTTACGGGGAACCGATTCCCGTTTCTCAATACAGCGGTATACAGACGTCTTTTCGGGGCAAAAGCGCCATCACCTTTGTTCAGGGACAGGGACTCCTTTTTACCTGTCCGGTTTTTCGCGGCAAGAATATCAAGTATGTCCTCTATCGTCTGTATCCGTTACGCGCCGTCGGGGAAAGGTTTTCCATCCGTTGTTACGACGACGTCGGAAAAGTGCTGGTTGCCACCCGGGAAGGGGATGTGGTCGTCCCCTTTGCGAATGAAAGCATGGAAGATATCGCTTTTATGCAGACCGGTGACGTGAAGGGCTTTTATAAGAACCTGCATCGGGAGATGGAGATTTCGGTGGCGGCTGCCCGCAGTTTTTCGACGGAACGCGGGAATCTGATCCTGTTCGAGGCTGAAATCCCGGACACGAATTATTTGCTGGTAGGGTTCGTGCCGGAGGAGAATGCCTCCGAGGGAATCGAAAATATAAAGCTTTTGGTGGTTTTGGTTTTCGGCCTTTTGTTGTTGCTCGTGATTGTCGCCGCCATCTATCTGTTTCGCGCCAAGAAAAAGCTCGAAGCGGGCGAGGCTCTGCGCCGGGCGAAAGAAGTGGCGGAAGATGCGTCCCGAGCCAAGAGTGAATTTCTTTCCACGGTCTCTCATGAAATCCGCACGCCAATCAATGCGATCCTTGGCATGAATGAGGCGATTCTCCGGGAATGCGAGGACGCGAATATTCTCGGTTATTCTGAAAATGTCCGGCTGGCCGGCAACACACTCTTGGGATTGATCAACAACATCCTGGATTTTTCAAAGATTGAGGCGGGGAAGGTTGAACTGCTGCCTGTGGAGTATGATCTTGCGTCGCTGCTCAACGACTTGGTGAATATCGTACGGTTCCGGGCGGAAAATAAAGGGCTTGTTCTTGTGCCTAAATTCGACAAGGATACGCCGAAGCGGCTTTATGGCGACGACGTCCGCATCAAGCAGGTCATCACGAATATCCTGACCAACGCGGTAAAATACACGGAAAAGGGCAGCGTGACATTTTCCGTAGGATTCGAGCGTGACGAGGAGGAGCTGGATAGCGTTTTGCTTCACGTCGCTGTCAAGGACACCGGAATCGGCATCAAGCCCGAGGATATGGGGAAGTTGTTTGCAAAGTTCGAGCGTTTCGACGAGCAGCGAAACCGCAACGTGGAAGGCACTGGGCTGGGCATGACCATTACCAAGAACCTGTTGGACAAAATGGGATCCACGTTGAAGGTGGAAAGCGTTTACGGCGTCGGCTCCACGTTCTCCTTCGTTCTGAAGCAAAAAGTCCTCAAATGGGAGCCTTTGGGGGATTATGACGCGTCTTATCATGATACGATCCGAAAGGTTAAAACGTATCGGGAGAAATTCACAGCTCCGGAAGCGTGGATTCTTGTGGTGGACGACAATCCGATGAATCTGATGGTATTCAAGAGTATTCTGAAGCAGACGCAGGTGGAGATTGATACGGCGAAAGACGGGGAAGAAGGGCTCTTGCTGACGCAAAAAAGGAAATATGACGTCATTTTCCTCGACCACATGATGCCAAAGAAGGACGGCATCGAGACTTTGTACGAGATGCGATCGCAGGCGAATAATCTCAACCAGACCACGCCGACGATCTGCCTGACTGCCAACGCCGTTTCCGGCGCAAGGGAAGAGTATATTACGGCGGGTTTCGACGACTACATGACCAAGCCCATCGACTCCGGAAAACTCGAAAATATGCTGCTCGTCTATCTGCCGAAGGAAAAGATTAAAGAGGCGAAACGTGAGAAAGGAACGGGGGAAAGCAATATGGAATATCATGAGGGGGAACTTCCCGAAGTTTTGGCGCCGCTGAAAGGGCAGGACTGGATCGATCCCGCCTTGGGGATTCGAAACAGTTTCTCTTTTGAGGCTTATATGCCGCTGCTCAAGCTCTTTTACGAGTCGCTGGATGAAAAAGCGGACGAGATCGAGCATTTTTATGCGGAAGAAAACATCAAGGATTACACGATCAAGGTTCACGCCCTGAAAAGCTCGGCGCGCCTCATCGGCGCGGCGGACTTTGGGGAGGAAGCCCAGCAACTGGAGAAAGCGGGAAAGAGCGAAGATATGGAATATATCCGAGCTCATCACAAAGCATTCATCGAGAAGTTCCGAAGCTTCAAGGCGCCTCTGGCAGAAGTGTTCGAGGAAAAGAAGGCGGACAGGAAAACGGATGCGAAGCCGATGGCGAGTGCGGAGCTGATGAAAAGCGTCTACGGGAAGATCAGGATGGCGGCGGATGACATGGACTGCGACCAGCTGGAAGGAATTTTCGCCGAGATGGAAGAATACGATATTCCCGAATCCGAAGCGTCTCTTTATGAGAGCCTGAAGTCAGCCACTGCGCAATTTGATTACGAGACAATCCTGAAGCTGCTGGCGGAAAGGTCTTCTTGAGAAAGAGAAACGGACGATGTTGAGGGCGGAAGTATTTGTAAATATCCCGGTGAAACGTGTGGCGCAGGCGTATTCATACCGTATTCCCGAACACCTTGCGAGCGTCGGCGTGGGATGGCGCGTCGTAGTGCCTTTCGGCGGGCGCCGTGTGGAGGGATTCGTAGTCCAAATCTCTTCGGGAGAAGAGGACGAACGACTAAAGGACATTGTCGCGGCGGTGGATGACGAGGCATGGTTTACGCCGCAAATGATCGAAGCGGCGGAGAGACTTTCCGAATTTTATCTCTGCCCGACGGCTGAAATCATGCGGCTTTTCATGCCGGGGAAAAGCGGCGTCAAGATCGAGGTACGCTATGAGACGGAAGCGGCGGCTGCTGACTCTCCGTTTTGGCAGGTCGCGGTGTATCGGCGAGTATATGAAGCGATCCGTGATGCGGGAACTTTGGGGCTTCAGGAGCTTCGTTCCCAATTGCCGGATTTATCGGGATCGCTGGCAGGACTTCTCGAAACGATGCTGCGCCGTCGTTGGCTGAGGAAAACATACGAGACAAAAAAACGCGCGGCGGCGCGATATCTGGAAATCCTTCGCTTGACGGGAGAGTTGTCGGAGGAACGACGCAAATCGCTTCGGCGGTCTCATGCGCAGCTGCGTCTATTGGACTTTTTGGCGGATCGCGGAGGGGAAGCCGATATCCCGATGCTTCTGAAAGAAAAATTTTCGCGGCCTGTGATCCGTGCATTGGTGAAAACGGGGCTTGCGGAGCTTTCGCAGATCCGTGATTTTCGCGACAGCTATCGGAACTTTGAAGCGACGGCAGAGTCTCTGCCGCCGCTTTCTTCGGCGCAGGAAGCCGCACTTGCGGCCATCCTGCCGGCGGTGGAGGCGGAAAAGGCGCAGGGATTTTTGCTGCACGGCGTGACGGGCAGCGGAAAAACGCGCGTGTATCTGGAGACGGTGGCGCGTGTAAGGAAAATGGGAAAACAGGCCGTCGTGCTCGTGCCGGAAATCGCGCTGACAGGCCAACTCGTGCAGGCATTTCGTTCCATGTTCGGGAATGACGTCATCGTGATTCACAGCCGACTCAGCGTCGCTGAGAGAAACGACGCGTTCTTCCGTATCCGCCGCGGCGACGTCGGCATCATCGTGGGCGCGCGCTCGGCACTTTTCACGCCGACGGCAAATCTTGGCGTCGTCATCATGGACGAGGAACAGGATATGTCCTACAAGCAGGACGACGCGCCGCGTTATCATGCAAGGGTCGTCGCCGAGGAAATTGCGCGGCTTCACGATGCAGTGCTTATTCTGGGCAGCGCGACGCCGTCCATGGAAACCTTTTTTCGCACGCAGTCCGGTGAATTTATTTATCTTTCGATGCCCGAACGAATCGGCGGGCGTCCGTTGCCGTCCGTCGGCGCAGTCGACATGCGGTCGGAGCTCCAGTCGGGGAACCGGAAAGTACTGTCCCGTGCGGTACAGAAGATGCTTCGGGAAACGAAAGAAAAGGGAGAACAGGCAATCCTTCTTCTCAACCGCCGCGGCTATTCGACTTTCGTCATGTGCCGTTCCTGCGGCTATTCCGTCGTCTGCCCGGAGTGCGGGCTTTCAATGGCGTACCATAAAGACGGGCGGATGCTTTGCCATCATTGCGACATTCATCAGGCGCCGCCGGATGTCTGTCCGAAATGCGGCAGTACATATATCCGTTATTTCGGCACAGGGACAGAAAAGCTGGAAACGGAGCTGAAGGAGATTTTGCCGGAGGTGCGTGTCGTGCGGATGGATCGCGACACGACGCAGAAGAAATTCGCGCATGCGGATATTTTGCAGGCGTTTCGTGCTGGGGAATATGATATCCTGCTGGGGACGCAAATGGTCGCGAAGGGGCATGATATACCGAATGTCACGGCGGTTGGGATTATCAGTGCCGACGCCTCGCTCAATATGCCGGATTTTCGCGCGGCGGAGCGCTGCTTCATGCTGATTACGCAGGCCGCGGGACGGGCGGGGCGCGGCGACGCGCCGGGACGCGTGCTCGTGCAGTGCTACACGCCGGAGCATTATGCGGTGCATTTTGCTATCGCGCACGATTATCGAAGTTTTTACGAAAAGGAATTGGAAATGCGACGGACACTTTTCTTTCCGCCGTTTTGTCGCTTGATCAAGCTGACGTTTCATGATGAAAACGGAGAGAAGGCGAGATCGGAAGCGGAAGCCTTCCGCCGTCGTTTTGCCGCATTCTTCGGCGGGGACGAGCGTCATCGTCTGATCGGTCCGGCGCCGGCGGTGGTCGAGAAATTCCGAGGCGTCTATCGTTTCGACGTATTGATAAAAACCGCCGCGCTCCGGGAAGCGCAGGATTTTCTGCGGCAGGAGGGCCTGCATCTCCGGCAAGATGTGTGGATTGATATCGATCCGATTTCCGCATAGCGCACGAAATATTTATGCATCTCTTTCGCGCGTTGACAACGGAGAGCAAAATAACTATAATGTATGGAAAGTTAGTGCCAAGGCGCGTCCTTGGCACTTTCAATGTTGAAATGCAAGGGAGTAATCATCGATGACTGACCAGAAAATGATTTTGACGAAGGACGGCCTGAAAAAACTGCAGGATGAGCTGGAAAACCTGAAAAGCGTGCGCCGCATCGAGGTGGCGGAGCGCATCAAGCAGGCGATTGCCTTCGGTGATATCAGCGAAAACTCGGAGTATGACGACGCAAAGAACGAGCAGGCCTTCATCGAGGGGCGTATCCAGGAGCTGGAGCAGAAGCTTCGCAATGTCGAGGTCATTTCCGAGCAGAAGAAGTCGAAAAGCATAGTGACGATGGGCTGCACGGTTATCGTCCGCGATATGGAATTCAACGAGGATATGGAGTATACGCTCGTCGGCACGGCGGAGGCAGACCCGGAAGCCATGCGTATCTCCAACGAGTCTCCGGTGGGAGCGGCGATTCTCGGGCAGAAGGTTGGTACGACTGTCGAAGTGCAGGCTCCGGTGGGCACGATCAAGTACAAGATTATGAAGATCAAGGCATAAAGGAGAAAACCAGTGGGAAACGAGCAGCAGAAGAAAGGCGGGCAGACCGCGCCGCGCGTCGAGGATATCAACGAGATGATGCAGATCCGGCGCGACAAGCTGAAAACTTTTGCGGATATGGGCGTCGCACCTTTCGGACATCGCTATGAGGTCACTTATCACGCACAGGACATCCGCGATAAATTTGACGAACTGGAGGGCGAGGAGGACGGCCCGAAGGTACGCCTCGCGGGGCGCCTGATGGCAAAGCGCGGCCACGGCAAGGCGAGCTTCGCCGAGCTGATGGATATGTCGGGCCGCATGCAGATTTATTTCAAATACGACGTGCTCGGCGAGGAAAAATATTCGCAGTTCCGTCTGTTGGACATCGGCGATATCATCGGCATCGAGGGCCGCGTATTCAAGACCCAGCGCGGCGAGATCACGGTCATCGTGCTTGATTTCGAGCTGCTGTCGAAGTCCCTGCGTCCATTGCCGGAAAAATTCCACGGGCTGAAGGACGTGGAGCTTCGCTATCGTCAGCGGTATCTCGACCTGATCGTGAATCCCGAGGTGCTCGACACATTCGTAAAGCGCACGAACATCATCCGGGCGATTCGCCGCTATCTCGATG
>JAGAZS010000214.1 GCA_017939945.1 Schwartzia sp. (in: firmicutes) | reverse complement strand
TTTATTCTCGCGACGACGGAGCTCCAGAAAGTTCCCGCGACGATCCAGTCCCGCTGTCAGCGATACGATTTCAAGCGAATCGCGGCGAAGGACATCGAGGCGCGTCTGCGCGAGGTCGTGGAGGCGTCCGGGATTTCGGCGGACGACGCGGCGCTGGCCTTGGTGGCGAGGGAAGCCGACGGCGGCCTTCGCGACGCATTGTCCACGCTCGATCAATGCGTTTCGCTGGCGGAGGAAAAAGTCACGGAAACGCTCGTGCGGGACATTTTGGGACTGATCGGGCGGGACAGCGTGGTCAGGATTTTGCGGGCGCTGGCGGCGAAGGACGCGAAGGAAGCGCTTTCGGCGGCTGCCGACGTGTTCGCTGAGGGAAAAGACGCGAAGCAGCTCGTGACGGAAATGATCGCGCAGCTTCGGGCGGCGATGGTCTATCAGGCGGCGGGCGTGCCGGACGGCGTGGAGCTTTACGAGACGGACGAAGCGGTGCTGAAAGAAACGGCGGCGTTGTTCCCGCAGGACGCATTTTTGCCGATCATGCGCCGACTCCATGACGCACTGACCGAGCTTCGGTGGACGACGGAGCCGCGCATTGCGGTGGAGACGGCGATGCTGTCCATCTGCCAAGACGGCGGCGCGGTAACTTTGGCGCAAAATCCGGCTGCTCCGGCAGAAGCGCCGCAGGAATCCGCGCAGCTTCGGGTGCTTTCCGCACGGCTGGAAGCTTTGGAGAAAAAAATAGCGTCGGGCGGATTCGCATCGGCACCGACGAAATCAGCAGCGTCTTCCGCGGGCAAGGCGCGCTCCGCTTCAACCGTGGGCGTGAGGAAAACGACGTCCGCGCACCAGGCCGCCGCCGGCGGGAGCAGCGTTTTCGTGCCGACGCCGGAGGGCGAGGCGATTTGGAAGCGGGTGCTCGACGCATTGCAGGCGAATCCGGCGCAGAAACTGATTTATACCTGTGTTTCCAAGGGGACTTTCGGCGGAATGACAACGCAGAGATTTTGCGTGCGATTCAGGAGCGAATTTCTTGCGAATCTGGCAGACAAGCCCGATTATCGGAGTGTCATCGAAGGATATATCGAGGAATTTTCAGGCTCGCCGCTGAGTCTTGTGGTGGAACTGGGCGCCCCTCCTGTTCCGGAGGAAAAGCCGAAGCCGGCGCCGCCGAAAAAGAAAACGACGGACGAGATGGTAGCCGAGCTCCCGCCGGAGGCAAGGCGTGAAGTAAAAAAAGCGATGGATTTTCTAGGCGCGGACGCGAAAATCGTACCGGTGCCGGAAAAAGACAATCATAAGCCCCTAACCGTACAAAAACAACCGGAACCAACCGACGAAGCCCCGCCATACACGGACGAGGATTTCGAGGGCCTGGACGATGCATATGTCCCGCCGGAGGACGATTTCTAAATCATATAGCTTCAAATAAAAAAGCTCTCTGTGTGCTATCGAGAAGATAGCATGCAGAGAGCTTTTTTGTTTACGGTTTTGAAATGATTAGTGGATTCTCAAAAGGTGTACCTTTTGAGAACGGCCATTTTTAGCCGAAATTTCGGACGCGTAAAAAATCAGCCCTTGAAAATACTGGAGGTTTATGTTATAAATAAATAAGTTTAGTGGATTCTCAAAAGGTACACCTTTTGAGAATCCACTAATCATTTCAAAACCGTAAACAAAAAAGCTCTCTGCATGCTATCTTCTCGATAGCACACAGAGAGC
>JAGAZS010000213.1 GCA_017939945.1 Schwartzia sp. (in: firmicutes) | reverse complement strand
TGATGCAAAAGGTTCATCCGGACTGCGTGGTCGTCATCGGCGATCTGAGAAAACTTTCGCTGGAAACCGCAGCGGATTGGGAAAGCTGAAGAAATAGGACGCAAAAAAAGAGAGCCTTGCGGCTCTCTTTTTTTGCGGGGATTTCTGCATGGAAGCGTTGGTATACGAGCCGCGCCAGTATGTTTTCGCTTCCTTGCGTTTTCGCGGAAAGAGGTGTATAATTTCATTTTGTATTCTGAAAATGACGAAGGGAGGGGAAAACATGATTACGTTGAGACACGCGACGAGCGGCGTCTTGAAGGAGTGCCCGACGGGCTTTTCGTTCACGACGTTCCTGTTCGGTTTTTTCGTGCCGCTGTTCCGCAAGGATTTCAAGTGGGCGGCGATTATGCTGGTAGCGGGCATCGCCTACGGCGTATTGTTGGAAGAACTCAATATCCCGGCAGGCTCGGGAATTGCCCTATCGTTCTGTTTCGGCTTTTATTACAACGAGCAGTATATCAAGGACGCGTTGGAAAAGGGATATGTCCCGGCCGACGAGGCTAGCCGCTCCTGGCTGGTCGAAAAGAAAATCCTGTCGCCCGAACCGCCCATGGGAGTATAGGATATAATTCCCTGTGTTGTGCAGACGCATGACGCGGGGGATTTTTGCTGTGAATTTTGAATTTAGTTGCACAAGCGACATAATTTAGCAGGAATTTGAAAACTAACGTCGAATCCTGAAACGAATTCACAGACCCTAAAATGCCGAAGCAGACAGGATAGACGGACATGCAGGGGGAACGGTACCGCAATGAAACAGTTTTCTTTTTGCCTGAAGGATATATCGGAGTTTGACGTTTGGGCGAAGTCGTTTCAAGATACCTGCCCGCGGAAGGCGCGGACGGTTTTCGTTTCCGTGTTTTCCGGCTGGCCCGACGAGGAAAGCCTGCCCGAGCTGATCCGGCGGTTGAAGGGGCTGCTGCCGGAAGCTGTCATTGTCGGATGTACCGCGGACGGCGAGATTATGTCCGGCCGGTTGACGGAGCAATCGGCGATTTTGAACTTCATGTTTTTCGACAAAACCGATGTGCGTCTTTTTGACGTCTCTTTTTCCGATATGCTGCCTGAGGCAGCCGCCGCTTCGTTGATTGAGGAACTGCGGGATACGGATGTCGCGGGCGTCGGGATCCTGCTGGCGGCAAACGACGAAACGACGCACCGTTTTTTGGCGAATCTTCGTGCGCTTCCGCTGCACGCAAAGGTTTTCGGCGGCGTCGCGGGAAGCACCGGGGCGTCCGGGCAATATGTGACGGCGGGGGGCCGCGTTTTGCGTCACGGTGCGGTCGTCGTCGCTTTCATCGGCGCGGAGCTCCGCGTACATGTGGCCACCAGCGTCGGCTGGCGGCCCCTCGGTCCGTCGTTTGCCATCACAAAAATGGACGGGGACAATGTGATCAAGGAACTGGACGGCAGCCCGGCCCAGAACATTTACCAGAAGTATTTGGGGCTGTCCGGCACAGATATCAACGAAGACAATCTTCTGTTCCCGCTCTGCACGGAGAGAAACGGGAACCTGGTCATGCGGCTGCCCGCCGAAAGCAGGGAGGACGGGGCGCTGGTCATCAGCGGCGATTGCAAAAACGGAGAAAACGTCCGGCTGGCCTACGGCGATCCCGGTCGAATTCTCGACGCGTCCTACAATGCCCGTATCGACATCCTGTCCTTTGAGCCGGAAGGAATCCTGCTGTTCAACTGCGTGTCCCGGCGGTTTTTCCTGCGAGACGATACGAGCCAGGAGCTTCAGCTTTTCGAGGATATCGCGCCGAATGCGGGCTTTTACGTCCACGGGGAGGTAAACCGGGGTGAGGACGGCAATGTCTCGCTTTTGAATATGTCGATGGTGGCGGCCAGCTTCCGCGAGGGAGTGCAGGGCGAGAACGCGCTTGCGTCCATATCTCTGGCACCGCGGACGAGAAAGCTCACCGACATGATGAAGCTCGTTCAGTGCCTCGCGAATTTCGTCGCAATCACCTCCGCAGAATCGGAAATAGCCAACGAACAGCTTGTGCGGCTTGCCAGTATCGATCGGCTCACCGGGCTTTACAATCGCGGGGAAATCGAGTCCATCCTGCGGAAGGAGTTGATCCAAAGCCGGAGAAGCAACGGCGTCCTTTCCGCTATCATGGCCGACCTGGACAACTTCAAGAGCGTAAACGATATCTTCGGGCACGCCGTCGGGGACGAGGTTCTCCGGAGGCGGTCAAAGCTGATTCAGAACGCGGTACGCAAAAGCGACGCAGCTGGACGATGGGGCGGCGAGGAGTTCTTCATCCTTTTGCCCGGCACGACGCTGGAAAAAGCAACGAATGTCGCGGAACGGATTCGAGCGGCCTTTGCGTCGGACGCGGTGCTGCCGAACGGGAGGCCCGTCACCGGAAGCTTCGGCGTCGCGAAATTCCCGGACAACGGCAACTACATGAAGTTCTACCAGCGGCTCGACGAGGCGCTTTACCGTGCGAAGCAGACCGGAAAAAACTGCGTCTGCGTCGCGGAGGAGGAGTAAAAACACCCCCCTGTCGCCGTATTTGCGGCGACAGGGGGGCGTTTTACATCATCCGAACAGTTTCGACAGGAATCCGCCGAGACCGCCGGTATTCTCGAAGGCGTCCTCGATCCGCAGACGCTGATGCAGGAACGGCTGCTTCACATATTTGACGGGCGTCGGCGGCGAAAGCATGGTGCGCTCGCCGTTGGGCGGGAAAATGTAGGGCGTTGCCGGTTCTATCGTGCGGATGACGTCGTTGTCGCTCCCGTCGAGGATCAGTGCCGCCGCCTTTCCGGTCTGGCCGTTCACCATCACGCGGGTCTGCCTGTCGCTTTCCTTCGCGCCCTTCTTGCAGTCGAGATAATAGATCGGCAGCAGCAGGAACGCGAATTTGTGTTTTCGGAGATCGCGGGAGACCTGCAAAATCTCGCACTTTTCGAGACCGAAAGCCGCCTTGAGCCGGGCGGGCGTGTTTTTCTGCAAAATGAAGCTCGGGATCGCCGCCTGCCAGTCGCCGATGTTTTGCGACGCGAAGAGCCGCACGTTCCCTTCCAGATAGGCGGGCTTCACGATCGAGATCTCGTTGTAGTCCCACGGCGCCAGCTCGTCCATCAGGTACGCGTCGAACATCAGTGAGCGCGTCCACGCCCAGTCCAGACATTCCTGATAATACCAGAAGGTTCCGCGCTCGGACTTCACCTGCATCTTCCAGCGGAAATCCGAAAGCTGGACCGGCACATAGGCGGCGACCAGTTCTTCTTTCGCGCGGCTCTCGATGTCGTCGTCCGAGAAATCGCCAGCGTATCGTCGTTTCAGTGACGCGACGGCCAGCGCGGCGTCCTCGCGATGCAGATGGAAGGGCAGGCATTTCCCGAAGAAATTGTACTTGCGTCCTACGATCAGGTTCGCGTCGAAGTCGCCGGTGGACAGCTTGTCGAAATCGCCGAATTTCTGGTCGCAGTGCGGGCATGTGAAAATGTTGTCCGTGAGGCGGGGCGTGAGCTTTTTCCCGCAGTGGGGGCAGTTCATCTCGATATAGGCTTCGTCGTTGATCGCGTCGAGGGCGCTCGCGTCATAGGCGCGGATTTTTTCGTCCAGCGGCGTCCGCCGCATTTTCCGCTCCATGGGCGGGGGCGGCTTCAGCGCGTCCTTGTCCATGATCGCGACGTGCCCCAGCTTCAGGAAGCCGTCCACGATTTCCAACGGCTGATGACGGAAGGTCATGGAGGGGGTGAAGTCCTCGTCCGTCGGCGCGAAGCGCACAAAATGCCCGCAGTAAGCGCAGCTCATGCCGCCTTTCGCCATATCGGGGTACATCGGCGCGCCGCAGTCCTTGCATGCAAGGGCGCTGACGGCGACTTTTCCGGGTCCGGCCATAGTTTGGTCACTCCTTTTCGTAGGATATATTTAATATAATGTAATTTGCGCCGAAAGGCAATAGGGGAGCGAGACGGAAAAGACAAAGATGACGCGGGGGGAGTTACTCCGTAGTTCCTTGATTATAGTTTTGCATTGAACCGTCAATTTCCTGTATAATAGGAAAAAATTGGGCTGAAAACGTGCGGACCGGAATATGTACGAAAACAAGAAGGCGCTGAAAGCCGGGAAATGAGAAAGGAGCGGAACCCGATGAAAATCAGGTCCATTGACCATATCGTTCTGACCACGGAGGATCTTGAAAAATGCCTTGCCTTTTACGGGGGACTGTTGGGGTTTCGCGCGGAGCAAAAGGACGGAAGATATGCGTTGTATTTCGGCAAGCAGAAAATCAATATCCATACGCGCCCTGCGGAGTTCCTGCCTGCGGCGGAATATCCGCTGGCGGGGAGCCTCGATCTGTGCTTTGCGGCGGAGGGGAACGCGGAGGAAGCGTTTCGGGAGCTTCGTGAAAAAAACGCGCCGCTCGTGTCCGACGTCGTTATACGGCATGGCGCATGCGGCACGATGAAGAGCATTTACCTTCGGGATCCGGACGGAAATCTCGTTGAACTCGGTTTTTATGATGATGCGCCGGGGTGTTGAGACAAACATTTATGGAAACAATGTACTGCCGGCACAAGGAGGGAAACGCGGGTGGAACTTCGCCATCTTCAATATTTTCTGGCCTGCGCGCGCTGCGGTTCGTTGACCACGGCGGCGGAGGAGCTTTTCACGACGCAGCCCCATGTCAGCATGGTGATCCGCGAGCTGGAGCAGGAGCTGGGGACGCGGCTTTTCACGCGCCGCTCCAACGGCGTGGAACTGACCGAGGCCGGGGAGCGGGCTTACGGCTATGCGCTCAGGACGCTCCGGAACGCCGAGATGTTTTCCACGATCAGCCGCGAGCAGCGGGAGCATACGCTGCGTGTGGCGACGAACAACAGCAGCAACATGGCGGTGATGCTGACCGCATTTTACAATGAATTCACGGGCAACGGGGAAAAACGGGAATTGTATCTGCGGTTTACCGAATGCGGAACCGAGAAGATGATTTCCCTGCTTTCGGCCCATGAGTACGACCTCGGCTTCCTGTTCGTGCCGGACACGAAGCGCTCGGCCCTCGGTTATCTGATGGACCGTCATCAGCTTGCCTTCACGCCGCTCCTGGATACCGACCTGGTGCTTTACGTCGGCAAGGACCACCCGTTGGAGGGACGCACGTCGGTGACGGCGGAGGAGGTCGCCGCCCTTTCCTTCATCCAGCTGGAAGACGATTTTTTCACCATCGAGGATCTTCTGGCAGGCGATCCGACGTTCCGGAAGAAGCGGCTGGAGATCCGGCATGTAGTGCGCACGAACAGCGACCACATGATGATCCGGATGCTGAACCGGACGAAGCTTTGCAATCTCAGCAGCTATTGGCTGAAGGACGTGTACCGTCAATACGATTTCCGCCGGATTCCCATCGAAGGCATGGAAAAGCGCATCGCATTCGGCTACCTGGCCCGGAAGAGCGAGCCGCTGAACGGGGACGTCGCCGCCTTCCTGAAATTCTTGCGCCACGCATTGGAACTGGATACGAACACATGAAAACGACATAACAATTCGTTATATCTCCCCATAAAGAACGTGAAATATCGGAAAGACGCCCTCTTTGCTATACTAAATGTGAAGCAAGGAGGGCGTTCTTCATGAACTTTTCAAAAACAGGCGAGGTTTTGATGGACAGCGGTTCGATTCATAAGACGCTTTTGGCGTATGCGCTGCCGGTGCTGCTCATGCAGCTTTTGCAGCAGCTTTACAATATCGCCGACTGCGCCGTGATCGGGCGGCTCTGCGGCGGCTTCGGGCTGGCAGCGGCGGGCGTCGCGGGGCTTGTGCTGGCCGTCCATATCAATTTCTTCATCGGTTTTTCCGTCGGCGTGACTTCCGCCGTGTCGCGGCTGTTCGGCGCACGGGATTTCGGCAAGCTGCGGGCGATGATCGCCACCTCGGTCTGGCTGGCGGTCGGCGCGGGGCTCTTCCTGACTGTCGTCGGCGAGAAACTGGGAGAGAATTATCTGGTATGGCTCGCCTGCCCTCCCGAAGCTATGGGCGACGCGCTGCTCTATCTTCGCATCTGCGTTCTCGGCCTTGTGCCGCAGCTCGTCTACAACGTCGCCAACGGCGTCTTCCGCGCGCTCGGGAACACGAAAACGCCGCTTCGCTGGCTCGCCGCATCCGCCGTGCTGAATATCGCGCTCGATTTGCTTCTCGTCGGCGTATGGGGCTTCGGCTTCGAGGGCGCGGCATGGGCGACGCTGGCGTCGCAGTGGGCGCTGGGGTTCGGCATG
>JAGAZS010000212.1 GCA_017939945.1 Schwartzia sp. (in: firmicutes) | reverse complement strand
GTCGGCGGCCAAGGCGGTGGCCGTCATCAGGCACAACACCAGTGCCGCCATCAACCATGTCGCCGTTTGTCGCATAAACTTGTTCAAACTTATTCCTCCCTTTGATATACACAGACTTCCTCTCGCAGCCATTATAACAAGCGGCTGCGCCAACGTCAATTTGCCGATTGCCGGAATGTTATCAGATGTTTTTTACGCGCCCATTTCCTGCTCCGCCCATCGGTACAGCGACTCCAGCGCGGGAATCAGGGACTTGCCCCGATGGGGTTCTCGTCAGCCGACTCTCCGCTCTGCGGGGACCTGCCGCAGCGAGAGGCCGATGCGCCCGCGTTCCTCGTCCACTTTGTCTCGCCAGCGCCGCGAGTATGTCACGGACAGTGGGCAATCCGGCGTTGACTGCTTTTGAACAAAATGATAGAATTTCAAGCGCAAACGGAGAACATTTGCACAATACTTCAACAAGGGCGGTCCTATCATTGAAAAAAATCTTGCCATCGATGGAACATGACACAAAACTGCCGGAGCTTACCCTGCGGGGAATGCTGTTGGGTGCGGTGCTGACGGTTATCTTCACGGCCTCCAATGTGTATTTGGGCTTGAAAGTCGGCTTGACGTTTTCCTCCGCCATTCCGGCCGCCGTGATTTCCATGGCGGTACTTCGCATGGCGAAAGGCTCCAATATTTTGGAAAACAATATGGTACAGACGCAGGCGTCCGCGGCGGGAACCCTGTCGGCGCTCATTTTTATCATACCGGGTTTGCTCATGATCGGGTATTGGCAGGATTTTGAGTTTTGGCAGACCTTTTTCGTATCGGCTTGCGGCGGATGTCTCGGGGTGCTGTTCACAATCCCCCTGCGGCGCGCCATGGTCGTGCACAGCGATTTGCCCTATCCGGAGGGCAGGGCCGCCGCCGAGATCCTGAAGATGGGCGATTCTTCCGATGGGAACGCTTCCGGCGGGACAAAACATCTCTTGTGCGGCAGCGGCATTGCCGGAATCGTCGCTTTTCTCACCAGCGGATTTCAAGTCCTGACGGGAGAGCTTTCTCTCTGGTTTCCTGTGGGGCGAGGAATCACGCAGCTTTCGCTCGGATATTCTTCCGCGTTGGTGGGCGCGGGATACTTGATCGGCATCGCCAGCGGGCTGGCTCTGCTAATCGGGATTTTTTTGGCGTGGGGCGTCATGATCCCGTATTTCACGATGACGGGGACGCCCGCGGACGGGCAGACCATGCAGCAATTCGCCCAGTTGTGCTATACCGGCAAGGTTCGCCTGATTGGAGCCGGCGTCATGGGCGTGGCCGCGATCTGGACGCTTCTGAAGATGTCCCGGAGCGTCATGGACGGGATCAAAGAGTCGATCCGTTCGGCGCGGAGGACAGGGCAGGAGGAAGCGCGGCATCGAATGGACACGGATATGTCCGTTTCTTCCGTGCTGCTGATTTTTTGCGTCATGATGATAGGACTGCTGGGAACTTTCTATTCTTTTGTGAGCCCGGAAGGCCTTCCCTTTGGACAGACGCTGGCTTTTGCCGCTGCGGGCGTGGGGCTGGCGGCTGTCATGGGATTTCTGGTGGCTGCCGCCTGCGCTTATATGGCAGGATTGGTAGGGACTTCCTCCAGCCCGATTTCCGGCATCGGGATTTTGGCGATCATCGTGTCTTCGCTGGTCGTCATGGCACTGTGCAATGTCCTGGGGATTTTTGAACTGCCCGGAGGGGAGAAGTTTGCCACGGCAACGGCGATTTTTACCACGAGCATCATTCTCGCCATTTCCTGCATTTCCAACGACAATATGCAGGATCTCAAGACCGGCTGGCTGGTAGGGGCAACGCCGTGGAAACAGCAGATCGCCCTGATTTTCGGCTGTCTGGTGGGAGCCGTCGTCATGCCTTTTGTATTGAATATGCTTTATCATGCCTATGGCTTTACCGGCGCATTGCCGCGCCCGGACATGAATCCCGAAGCGGCCTTGTCCGCGCCGCAGGCAACCCTCATGACTATGATCGCCCGCGGCATATTTTCATCGAATCTCGCATGGGAATATATCTATTTCGGCATCGGGCTGGGCGTCGCCATCGTTTTTGTTGACAGTATGTTGAAGAGCCATACCGAGAGCCTCTGCCTGCCGCCGTTGGCCGTCGGCATCGGGATCTACCTCCCGCCTTCCCTGCAAACGCCGCTCGTCGTGGGCGCCGTCATGGGCTATTGGCTGGAGCGGCGCATGAAAAACGGTTCGCTTGACGTCGAGGCGGGACAGCAGCGCGGAACGCTTTTCGCCTCCGGGCTGATTGTCGGAGAAAGTCTCGTCGGTGTTTTGCTGGCTGCCGTGATCGCCGTTTCGGTTTCCGGAGGCGGGGGCGAGGCACCGTTGGCTTTGGTGGGAGCGGAATTTCATGATACGGCAGAGGTTTTGGGGCTTCTGGCCTTCCTCGCCATCCTTGCGGTTTTCGGAAAAACCGTGCTGAAACGATAGGGCGTTCTTTGGGCCGGCGCGGGTGCGCCGCGCACGAATCGAGTATTATTTTGGATGGTATGCGAATCCTCGCGTGCAACGAAAAGGGGCGGTTTCTTCGTGAAACCGCCCCTTTTCGTTGTTTCTTCATACTAATCTCAGACCAAAATTTTAAATAAAAATTTTGACCTGAGATACGCCTGTGTTAAACAGTCCACTGGACTGTTTAACACAGGCTACAGCCGAGCCTTCAGCTCGTCTGACGTCTCATGCACTCTCTGTAAAGATTTAAAAGTAGTATAAGGAAGCTGGACTTTATAGGCG
>JAGAZS010000211.1 GCA_017939945.1 Schwartzia sp. (in: firmicutes) | reverse complement strand
GTCCTCACCTTGCGCTTTCCCTCAAAGGAAAACGGCACCGTCACCACGCCGATGGAAAGAACGCCGAGTTTCTGCACCAGTCTCGCAATGACCGGCGCAGCGCCCGTTCCGACGCCGCCGCCCATGCCCGCCGTGATGAACACGAGATCGGCGTCCCGGAGCGCCATTTCCAGTCGCGAAAGATCGCTCTCCGCTGCCTTCGCGCCAACCTCGGCAACACCGCCGGTGCCGCGCCCCCTGGTCATGCGCTCCCCGATCTGCATTACCTCTATGCCTGCTTCCTGCAAAACCGCGAGCTGTTTCGCGTCGGTATTCACAGCAATCAATTCAATGCCGGGAATCTTGTCCTCCGAAAGCCGCAAAAGCACGCTGTTTCCGCCGCCGCCTACGCCGACGACCTTGATCCGCACAACGGCCTTGGTGATCCCCGCCGCCAAAGTCTCCATAGGGTCAAACGCCTCCCTCACGGAACTCCACAATAATCAACTATATTATTCGCGCTCCGCTCCCGATTTCCTGCAAAAAATTTTCGTCTTTTTTCATCGTTTTCTCCACGCCGCCATCGCGTATCCTCCCGCCTGCGACACAAGCATTCCCGCGCCCATCAGGGCACACCCGGCAATCTCCCGCGTCGAGAGCGTCTCGCCGAGCACCAGCCAGCCCGCCAAAGCGCCGAAAAGCGATTCGAGACTCATGATGACCGCCGCGGGCGCGGGATCTGCCTCCCGCTGCCCGATGATTTGCAACGTGAACGCGACGCCGGTGGAAAGGACGCCCGCGTAGAACAGCGAAAACCACGCCGCCATGACGTCCTCCGCCCGCGCCGTCTCAAAAACCGCCGCCGTCGCCGTATTCAGCAAGAACACCACGACGACCTGCGCCAACGACATGGCGATGGTCTCGACACGCGAAACGAACCGATCGATAAACAGAATATGCGCGGTCCAGAAAAACGCGCAGCAAAGCACCAACGCGTCGCCGTAACCGAAGGAAAAACCTTCCTTCATGCAAAGAAGATACAGCCCTATCACCGCCAGCGCCGCGCCCGTCCAATGCTCGGCGCGGATCTGCTGGCGCAAAAACACGCCGGCCAGCGGCACGAAAATCAGATACAGGCAGGTCAGGAACGAAGCCTTGCCCACCGTCGTGTACTGCAGTCCGTACTGCTGAAGCGCGGACGCGACGAACATGATGCAGCCCGCCGCCGCGCCGACGCCGAAGCTCCGCATCGACGTCTCCCAACGTCCCGGGCCGCCCGAAAGCAGCCAAAGTCCTGCCAAAGCAATCATCCCGAGGAAAAACCGCGCCGCGCCGTAAGTGAAGGGGCCGAGCCTTTCCATGCCGACGGACTGCGCGACAAACGTCGTCCCCCAAATGAACGCCGCCATCAGAAGGCAACCGTTTCCCCGCCAGCGCAAAAAGCAAAACCTCCAAACCAACACAATAACATAAACAAAAAAGACTGACGGAAAACCGCCAGCCCTTCATTTCCCTATGGTGGAGACGAGGGGGATCGAACCCCTGACCTCCTGCATGCCATGCAGGCGCTCTCCCAGCTGAGCTACGCCCCCGTTCAACGTACTTTGCTATTATACTAAAAACAAATCCGCTTGGCAAGACTAAAGAAAAGAAATTTTCTTTTCATTTTATTTTCATGTTATGTTCTATTGTTTCACGTGAAACAATTTCCTTTTTTATCGAAGGAATCTATCAATGTACCTTCGCGCCGTAATGCTTTTCATAATACTCGACATACTCACCGCTGGTAACGTGCTCCCACCAATCCCTGTGCGACAGATACCAGTCAATCGTACGACGGATGCCGTCCTCGAACTTCGTCCTCGGCGACCAGCCCAGCTCCGCCGTCAGCTTCGCCGGGTCGATGGCGTAGCGAAGATCGTGCCCCTTCCGGTCTTCCACATGGCGGATCAGGCTCTCCGGCTTGTCCAACGCCTGCAAAATAATCTTCACCACGTCGATATTCCGCTTTTCGTTGTG
>JAGAZS010000210.1 GCA_017939945.1 Schwartzia sp. (in: firmicutes) | reverse complement strand
GCCGCGCAGATACCGCGGGAATCGCCGATGCCGCCGGCCGCGATGACGGGAACATCCACCGCGTCCACCACCTGCGGCACCAGCGCCATGGTCGTCAGCTCGCCGATATGGCCGCCGCTTTCCATGCCCTCCGCAATGATTGCGTCGACGCCCGTGCGGACCAAGCGCTTCGCCAGTGCCACAGACGCCACAACGGGAATGACCTTGGTTCCGATTTCTTTCAGCGAAGGAATATACTCGCCGGGATTGCCCGCGCCCGTGGTCACCACCGGCACACGCTCATCCAGCATCAACTGCATGACTTCCTTGACGAAGGGGGACATCAGCATGATATTGACGCCGAAGGGCTTCTTCGTCGCCTTCTTCACCTTCTGGATTTCCGCGCGAAGCACGTCCGGCGGCATATGGCCCGCGCCAATGATGCCGAGGCCGCCCGCTTCCGAGACCGCGGACGCCAGCTCCGCAGTTCCGAGCCAAGCCATCCCGCCCTGAAAGATCGGATACTTGAGCCCCAGCATCTTGCAAACCGCATTTTCTTCAAACATTACAAATCCTCCTTCGCCCATCGCATGATACAGGAAGCCCATGTCAGGCCCGCGCCGAACCCGGCCAAGACGACGATATCGCCCTTCCTGAACCGGCCTTCGCCCGCGGCCTCTGCGAGAGCCATCGGTATCGAGGCGGCAGGCACATTCCCGTATTTCCCAATATTGATTATAACCTTTTCCAACGGCAATGCAAGCCGTTTTGCCGCGGATTGGATAATTCTTATATTTGCCTGATGCGGAACGAGCCAGTCGACGTCCTTCGCCTCAAGGCCCGCACGCTCCAGCGAACGCTTCATGGTCGCGCCCATGGCGCGGACGGCGAACTTGAAAACCTCCGCGCCGTTCATGTATACGCAGTTCTGTTTTTGGCCCTCAACCAGCGCGCGCCCCCGGTCGCCGGACGCAATCCCCAGCGCGCCCGTTCCGCTGCCGTCGCTCCCGAGGTCAAAACCAAGGATGCCGAAGCCCTTTTCCACCGGCCCGTAAACGGCGGCTCCTGCGCCGTCCCCGAAGAGCACGCAGGTATTCCTGTCTTCCCAGTCCAAAAATTTTGAGAGCACCTCGACGCCGATGACCAGTACCCGGCGATAAGTCCCTGTCTTGATGAACTGCGCCGCCACAGTGGAACTGTACACGAAGCCGGAACAGGCCGCCGCCAAGTCAAAGGCCGCCGCGTTGACAGCGCCTAGCTTGTCCTGGATAAAACTCGCCGTGGAAGGGCAAACCGCGTCTCCCGTCAGCGTCGCGCAAATAATGAGATCCACTTCTTCCGGCTTCGTATGGGCATCCGCCAGGGCCCGGACAGCCGCCTGATAAGCAAGTTCCGAGGCGGGCACGTCCTTCGCCGATATATGTCTCTCATGGATTCCCGTGCGTTCCACGATCCACTCGTCGCTGGTATCGACCATTTTTTCCAAGTCAAAATTCGTGAGAATGCGCTCCGGTACGAAAAAGCCCGTGCCAAGGACGCCGGCGTCAATTGTCGTCGATGTCATTGAGCAACATCTCCTCCTTTATGATAGTGCTTTGGATTCGCTCCAAAGCTTTGCTCTTCGCAAAATCGTTGGCCACGCGGATCGCGTTGGTAATCGCCTTCGCGTTGGACGAGCCGTGGCTGATGATCACGCAGCCGTTCACGCCGAGAAGCGGTGCTCCGCCGTATTCCGTCACATCGAGTTTTTTCGCAAGTTTTTTGAGGGAAGGCTTGACCAAAAGCGCGCCTAGTTTCGCAAAAGGCCCCGCACGCATCAGCTCGTCCCTGACAAGCTGGATGATCGTCTTTGCCAGTCCTTCGCCAAACTTCAAAAGCGCGTTTCCCACAAAGCCGTCGCAGACGACCACGTCGAAATTTCCCTTCGGGATGTCCCGCCCCTCCGCGTTGCCCGTAAAATGAATGACTTGTTTTTCCCCGAGCGCCGTCAGAAGCGGATATGTCTCGCGGGCGAGCTCGTCGCCCTTCGTCTCCTCCTCGCCGATATTGAGAAGGCCGACCCGAGGCGATTTATGCCCATAGACGAGTTCCGAATAGACCGAACCCATCAGGGCGCTCTGCAAAAGATGAATCGGCTTCGAGTCGACGTTTGCGCCGGAATCCAGCATCAGCGTCGCGCCTTGCGGCGTCGGGATCGGCGTCGCAATCGACGGACGCTTGATTCCTTTGATCCTTTTCAGCACGAGCTGCGCCGCGGCCACCGCCGCGCCCGTGCTGCCCGCCGAAATCACCGCATCGCATTCCCCGTCCTTCACAAGACGTGTCGCGACCACGACCGACGAGTCTTTTTTCTGCCGGACCGCGTCCGCCGGGTGTTCGTCCATCTCGACGACCTCGGCAGCGTGGCGGATGGTCACTTTCTGCTTTTCCCAGTCCCGTTCACCGGCAAGGACTTGTTTTATTTTTTCTTCATCGCCGACCAGCACGATTTCGCAATCAAACTGCCGGGCGGCTCGCAGTGCGCCGAGGACGATCTCCTTCGGAGCGTAATCGCCCCCCATGGCGTCGACTGCAATCCTCATCAGGAATCCCTCCTGCGGACGGGACGCAAAAGCATACGCAAATCCCGCATTGCAGGGGCAGACAAGATAATGTCTCCCCGAAATTTTTCAATCATATCGTCTGATTATACTTGCTTTCTTTCCAAAATGCAAGCAAAAAGAGAGCAGGCTTTTCCTGCCCGCTCTCTTTTCCTTTTTTTACTCACCTTGAGCGATAACTTCCTTGCCGTCATAAAAGCCGCACTCCATGCAAACATGGTGAGGGAGCTTCGGCTCATGGCACTGAGGGCAAAGCACATAGCCCGGCACCGTGAGCTTCCAATTCGCGCGACGTTTGTCACGGCGTGATTTCGACATCTTGCGTTTCGGCGCTGCCATCCGGATACACCTCCTTAACCCTGACTCTTTTCCTTCATCATCAAATCTTTCAAGACCTCAAGCCTTGGGTCCACGACCTCGCGGTCGCAGCCGCAGTCGTCTTGGTTCAAGTCCGCACCGCATTTCGGGCAAAGCCCTTTGCAGTCCGGACGGCATAAATTTCGGATTGGAATCGCGGCGATGACCACATCCCGAACGAGCGGCGCAAGGTCAATCCCTTCCTCGCCGAACGCGTTCACGTCCATATCGTCCGCCGCACTATCCCGATGAAAATCTTCCGTGAAAGGATACCGTTCCCGCGCATGAGACTCCGCAAGGCAACGGTCGCAGACG
>JAGAZS010000021.1 GCA_017939945.1 Schwartzia sp. (in: firmicutes) | reverse complement strand
TTCACCGGGGCCGCGCCTTGAGGCGGCCCTCGAATACGCGCGGGTTCTGCTTCCTTACGGGCTCACCTTCTGCATCCTGTTCCTTGTCGGTTTCAAATTCAACCTCTTGGACTCCCTCTTCCTCTGGGCCATCCTGCTGGTCGTCCTGCTCTCGCTGCGGCAGATTTTCATCCTGCTCCGCAATCGGCGGCTGATGCAGACCATCCGGGAAAACGAGAAACGGCTGAATCTCCAAAATTCCGAGCTGCAGCGGCTGAACCAAAAAATCCTGCACGACGCGGAAATCGACTTCCTCACCCAGCTCGCGAATCGCCGTTACATCGACCAAACTTTTATCCGCCTCGCACCGCCGGACGGCGCGGTGGCGTCCTTGGGCGTGCTCCTGATTGATGTGGACTTCTTTAAGCGCATCAACGACACCTACGGGCATCAAATGGGCGATTTCGTGCTGAAGCAGATTGCCGCCTGCATCCGCTCCGTTATCCGGGGCGACGACATCGCGGGACGTTTCGGCGGCGACGAATTCATCTTGCTGCTTCCCGGCGCCGACGCCGTCGCGACGGCGACTGTGGCGGAACGGCTGACGCAAAAAGTCCGCGAAAACGGCGCCCTTTTCTCCAGAAGCGTCACCCTCAGCATCGGGGGCACCAGCCAAACCATCACCGGCGCCAACTATTCTTCGGAGCAACTCCTGAAGCAGGCGGACGACGCGCTTTACCACGCGAAGGAAAACGGCCGCAACCAATACGTGATATACGAAGCGGAAAAATGACGGCTCCGTGAAAAAACGAAACGACTGATGAGAAAATGGGGCTGCCGCAAAAAACGCTTGCGGCAGCCCATTTTTGATTTTATGATATACTGCAAGGAAACGCGAAAAGAGGCGTAATTATAATGAAAGAATCCGAGCAGAAGGCGGCGGCGAAAAAGTTTGCCGAAACCTGGAAAGGGCGCGGCTACGAGAAGGGCGAGACGCACAGCTTTTGGCTCTCGCTGCTCCGCGACGTGTACGGCGTCGCTTATCCCGAGAGCTTCATCTTCTTCGAGGAGCAAGTGGATCTCTCCCACAAGAGCTTTATCGACGCTTCCATTCCCGAGACCCACGTCATGATCGAGCAGAAAAGTCTCGGAAAAGACTTGTCGAAGCCCATCAAGCAGAGCGACGGCACGACGCTGACCCCCTACCCGCAGGCGAAGCGCTACGCCGCCGAGCTGCCCTACTCGAAGCGACCGCGCTGGATTGTCGCCTCGAACTTCGCCGAGTTCCGCGTCTACGACATGGAAAACCCGCAGGCGGAGCCGGAAATTATCAAGCTCGAAAACCTCGAAAAAGAATATTACCGCCTGCAATTCCTCGTGAACGTCCGAAGCCGCGACGCGAAGAAGGAAATGGAAATCTCCCTGCAAGCGGGCGATATTGTCGGCAAGCTCTACGACGCGCTCCTCTCGCAGTACAAAGACCCGACGAACGAGGACAGCCTGAAAAGCATGAACAAGCTCTGCGTGCGGCTTGTGTTCTGCCTTTACGCCGAGGACGCGGGCATCTTCGGCACGCGCAATATGTTCCATGACTACTTGAAAAGTTTCCGCGATGAAAATGTACGCGACGGCTTGATAGCTCTTTTCAAAGTGCTTGCGACGCCCACGGAAGAACGCGACCCTTATATAAAAGAAAGCCTCGCCGCTTTCCCCTACGTCAACGGCGGGCTTTTCGAGGACGAAAAAATCGAGATTCCGAACTTCACCGACGAAATTTTGAATCTTCTTTTGCAGCACGCCAGCGAGGATTTCGACTGGAGCGGCATCAGCCCGACGATTTTCGGCGCGGTATTCGAGAGCACGCTGAACCCGGAGACGAGACGCGCGGGCGGTATGCACTACACTTCTATTGAAAACATCCATAAAGTGATCGATCCCCTGTTCCTCGACGAACTGAAAAAGGAAATGGAAGCCGCTAAGGAAGAAAAAACGCAGATAGCGGTACGGAAGAAACTGAGCGAACTCAAAACAAAGCTCGCTTCGCTGACGTTCCTCGATCCCGCGAGCGGTTCGGGAAATTTCCTCACCGAAACTTACATTTCCCTGCGCCGCCTCGAAAACGAGGCGCTGAAGGAACAGCTAGGCGTCGAAATCGTGCTGGGGGAACTGGACAACCCGATACAGGTCTCCATCGGGCAGTTCTACGGCATCGAGATCAACGACTTCGCCGTGACGGTGGCGAAGACCGCGCTTTGGATTGCCGAGGCGCAGATGATGCAGGAGACGGAGAATATCGTACACATGAATCTCGACTTCCTGCCGCTGAAAAGCTACGCGAATATTGTGGAGGGGAATGCGCTGCGGCTGGATTGGAATGAAGTCGTGGCA
>JAGAZS010000209.1 GCA_017939945.1 Schwartzia sp. (in: firmicutes) | reverse complement strand
CTCCGGGAGATCGGTTTTGAAAGCACCGGGGACGCGGAGAAGGCGGATCTCATTCTGATGCACACCTGTTGCGTGCGGGAGACGGCCGAGGACAAGGCTTACGGAAAAATCGGCGAGATGAAGCGGCTTAAACGTGAAAAGCCATCGCTTCTTTTCGGCGTGACGGGGTGCATGGCGCAGAAGGAGAGCGACGCGTTGATCCGCCGTGCGCCGCATATTGATTTCGTGCTGGGGACGGGGCGGATCGGCGAGCTTTCCCATGTTGTCGAGGAGCTTTTGGCGGAGCGTGAAGGAAACAATGTGAGGCGCGTCGTCGACGTGGCGGAGAACGGGGCTTTGCCGGAGGAAGGAACGCCCGCGCGGCAGGGGACGGTCTCAGCTTGGGTGCCGATCATGTACGGCTGTGACAATTTCTGCACTTACTGCATCGTTCCCTATGTGCGGGGGCGCGAGCGCAGCCGCTTGCCGGAGGATATCCTGCGCGAGATCGAGGACACGGCGGCGAAGGGATTCAAGGAAATCACACTGCTCGGGCAGAATGTCAATTCCTACGGGAAAGATCACAAGCTGGCGGATTTTGCCGAGCTTTTGCAGATGGCGGACAAGGTCGAGGGAATCGAGCGCGTGCGCTTCATGACCTCGCACCCGAAGGATTTGTCCCCGCGTTTGATCGCGGCGGTGCGGGACGGACAGCATATCTGTGAGCATTTCCATCTGCCGGTGCAGCATGGCAGCGATTCGATATTGAAGGCGATGAACCGCAACTATACGACGGAAAGATACAAGGACCTTGTCCGTTCCATTCGTGAGAATGTGCCGGGGGCGAGCCTGACCACCGACCTGATCGTCGGTTTCCCGGGCGAGACTGACGAGGATTTTGATTCGCTTCTCGATTTCCTGCGGGAAATCCGATACGACGCGGCTTATACGTTCCTTTATTCGCCGCGATCTGGAACACCGGCGGCGAAGCTGGACGGGCAGGTGCCGGATGAAGTCAAGCACGAGCGGCTGGAGCGGCTGATGGCGCTGCAAAACCAAATCAGTCTTGAACAAAATCAGAAGCTTGACGGCACGGTGCAGGAGGTCCTGATCGAAGGGCCGAGCCGGACGGACGAGACTATCTGGACAGGGCGGACGCGAACGGGTAAGATTGTGCTTTGGCCTCATCAAAAGAGAGAAGGCGTTGGAGAACTCGCGCAAATAAAAATCACGCAGCCGCAGACGTGGGTGCTGAAAGGCGAGCGCGAGCGGGCAGAAGGATAACGATATGGGATATGGAACGGTGCTCCGCGTATCGAGAGGCAGTCTGGCCGAGGAGCTTGGCCTGCTGCCGGGGGATAAGATTGTTTCCGTGAACGACCAGCCGCTTCGGGACATTATCGACCTTTCTTTCGCGATGGCGGAAGAGGATATCGATATGCTCGTCGAGCATGCGGACGGGGAGCGGGAAATACTTTCCTTCGAAAAAGACGTCGACGAAGAGCTGGGGGCGGAGTTTACGTCGGCGGTGTTCGACGGCATACGGAGCTGCGCGAATCACTGTCTGTTCTGCTTTGTCGATCAGGTTGCGCCCGATATGCGGGAAAGCCTTTATGTGAAGGATGACGATTACCGTCTGTCGTTTTTGTACGGGAATTTCATCACCCTGACGAATATGGGCGAGCGCGATTTCCAGCGCATCGCCGCTTATCATCTGTCGCCGCTTTTCGTGTCGGTGCATACTACGGATATGGAGCTTCGCGCGAAAATGCTCGGTACGCCGCGGGCGGCGGAGCTTATGGGGCAGCTTGACAAGCTGGACGAAGCGGGAACGGAGTATCACGCGCAGATTGTGCTTTGTCCGGGCTTGAACGACGGCGACATTTTGGACAGGACCATCGAGGATATGATGGCACGCCGCCCGCACGCTCTTTCTTTGGCAATCGTGCCCGTAGGGCTGACGCGGTTCCGTGAGGACTGCTATCCGCTGAAACCCTTCGATAAGGAAGGCGCAGCGCGAGTCATCGGGCAGGTCGTGGAATGGCAAAAAAAAGCCCGTGCCGAGAGCGGAGAAAGTTTCGTTTATCTTGCCGACGAGTTTTATTTGATGGCGGGATTGCCGCTTCCGGAAGAGGAGGAATACGACGGCTTTCCTCAGCTTGACAATGGTATCGGGCTGGCGCGGAGTTTCATATCGGAATGGCGGGAGGCTGAGGCCGAAGACGAAGCGGCAGGGTATGACGAGCCGTTTTCCGTCGAGGTCGTTTGCGGCATATCCATCGCGCCGATTTTTCAAGAACTGTTTGACAAGCTTTCTGTCAGGAATCTCACTGTGCGCCTGCGGCCGGTGGAAAACTTTTGGTTCGGATCGTCCGTGACGGTGTCGGGGCTTTTGACGGGAGCTGACATCGTGGCAGCATTGTCCGAGGAAACGTCTTTTGACGCGGTCATCGTGCCGAAATGCGCATTCCGGGCAGGCGAGGACGTCTTTCTTGACGATATGGCGCTGACTGCGCTGTCCAATTTTTGCGATTGCGAGGTACGGGCGGCGCTGACAGGAGGCGAACTGTACCGTCTGCTCGCGCATTGGCATGACGTGCCGCAGGACACGACGGGCGAACGCACCTATATGTGGCAGTCTAACGCAGCGTATACAAAACTGGGAGGAAACTGAAAATGAGCAAGCCGATTGTGGCTATCGTGGGACGGCCGAATGTCGGGAAATCGACGCTGTTCAACCAAATAGGGAAAAGGCGTATTTCTATTGTGGACGATATGCCGGGCGTGACTCGCGACCGTATTTACGCGGACGCGGAGTGGCTGGGACGCGCGTTCACGATGGTGGACACGGGCGGAATCGAGTTCGAGGACGAGAAGTTCCTGACGCCGATTCGCGAGCAAGCACGGATTGCCGTCGATGAGGCCGATGTGAGTGTGTTCGTCGTGGACGGGCGCGCGGGAGTGACCTCGACGGACGAGGAAGTTGCGCGGATGCTTCGCACGGCGAAAAAGCCCGTGGTGCTCGCGGTCAACAAAATCGACAGCCCGAAGCAGGAAGCTGACGTCTATGAATTTTACAATCTGGGACTCGGCGATCCGATTCCCATTGCCGCGTCGAATTCGCTGAATCTCGGTGACCTTCTCGACGCGGTGACGGCAAACTTTCCCGACGATACGGGCGAGGACGCTGACACCGACGAGATAAGGATTGCCGTCATCGGAAGGCCGAATGTGGGCAAGTCTTCGCTGGTCAACAAGATTCTCGGCGAGGAGCGCGTGATTGTCAGCGATGTTCCGGGTACGACGCGGGACGCTATCGATACCCATTTCACGAAGGACGGAACGAAATATACCTT
>JAGAZS010000208.1 GCA_017939945.1 Schwartzia sp. (in: firmicutes) | reverse complement strand
TTGGGCCTCTACTCGGAGAATCGGCTTGTCGTCCAGGGTTTCAAGATGTGTATAGGCGTTGCCTTTGAGCTTGACTCGTCGAAGGGTGTCGCGGGCGCCGCCGACGGTAATGATATTCGAGCCTTCCGGCAGCTTCAAGTCCACAATGTCATAGGTGCATGATTCCTGCGGCTCCGTGTCCTCAAACTGCACGCCGTTTTTTCCGTGAATACGATATGCCTGCATACGTTTTCTCCCCTTCTTTACAACATCCGAAGCAGCCTGCAAAGAGACTGCGCATCCTTCGCCATATAGTCGGAAGCAGCGATGGCCGCCTCCACCGGGCGATGAACGCCGCCGTAAGATACGGCGATATCCGCCGCCTCGAACATCGGTATATCGTTTGCTCCCTCGCCGACGGCAATGACGCGGTCGGCTTCTTTTTTCAGCGCCCGCACCGATTCGCCTTTGTCGACGATGGACGCCAGCACCAGACCTTCGCTTTCGTCCCATGCGCTTTTCGACGTAAACGCGCGGCACCCCAGCTTTTTGAGTATCGGCTCGACCCAGAGATCGAGATTGCCGGTGACAATCGCGCAGTCCTCCGCCCTTTCCCGAATGAACTCCGCAATCAACGGATCGAGCTCGACGGTATCCATGATGCCCTGGATGGTCGCCAGCGGAATTTCCTTCAGGATATGAAACCGCAGGCGGAACGACTCGGAGAAAGCGAAGTGCCCGTCCATCGTCAGCCGCGTCAGCCGCGCCATTTCCTCGGAAAGCCCAAGCTCTCCCGCAAGGATCGGAAGTGTTTCCTCACGCGTCACGGTCCCGTCCAAATCAAACGCGAACACGGTTCGATCTGTTCGCTCATCTTCTTTCACGCGCCACCTTCTTTCTCCGTCATACCTCCGGCGATAACATATCACCGTACTCCTTCAGAAAATTTTTCTGCCATTCCTTGTATTCCGGTGCAAGCGGCTTCTCTCTCGGGCAATGGATACACCAAAAATCCTGCTCCTGATTCGGCACGACAACCTGATAGCCCCTCCGCGCGAACTCCAAACATTGGGACGTGTCGTAAAAATGCCAGCCCCCAAAAAGATCGTCGCGCCATTGGATATCATACTGCGTCGCAAGCAGCAGACCGTCCGCCGCCTCAACGTCGATGTAAGCGCCTTCCGGCTCCATCATCTCGGAATCGACCACCGATTCCGGCTCGCAGGCATGCAGCACCCGACCATAGCAACGCATCCCGTCCCACCATATCCCGCTGGCCGGAAGGGATCGACAGCCGACCATACCGATCATGCCAATGGATTCGTCCTCGAAAATCCGAATCATGTCCCGCACAAAATCCTTGTTCACGACCAGTGTATCCTGATGCAGATACACCTTATACTTCGCGTCGGAAGATGTCATCGCCGCGTTGTACCCCGCCGCCATTGACGCCGCCCCACGCACGGGCAGATATTCCGCCGTCATGCCCTGCGGCAGACGCAAATGGCGAAGATACAGCAAGCATTCTTCGTATAGCTCTTCGTCGTTGACGCAGGTAATGAACGCGATTTTCCCGTCATCCGCCAATACCTTCGCCCCCCTATATGATCAAAATCCTCGAGGACGTCATTCTGCGCTTATCCGCTGCAAACGCTCCCACACCTCATCCAAAAATGCCTGACGTTCTTTCGGCGAATGCTCCGAAAGCGCCATGCGGAACGCGTCCTGATGCACGACGACCGACGCCGCAAACCGTCCGATATAATCCGCCAAAAATCCATCCTTGTCAATGAGCTCCCAAAGCGCGCCGACATTTTCGGGCAAATCGATCTCATACTCGATTCGCCGCAAAAGTTTGGCCAAACGTTTCCGCATCTCCGGCGCATACGGCGCTTTCAGCCGCGAAACATCCGAGGACGAGCGCAGCGCCTTCACCAGCCACACTTCCGTATCGAGGTCGTTCAGTCGATTCTCAAAGCCCGCCTCTTCAAATTGCTCGATTTCTTTCCCTGCCCCGCCGCCGCGAACCGGGGCGAAAAATATATCTTTATAAAACGACGCGTAAAGCAGCCGCTCGAATTCCGGCTTCGCATACCTGCGCCGCACGATGGCGTAGTAATGCCCGTCCATCAGTTCGCGCAGAACGCGCCAATACCGTATGTTTTCAAAGCTCGTCAGAAGATATCCGGTGTCCTTGATGAAGGTTCCGATCCCCGACGCGATATCCTGCGGATTCGCGACGTTTTCCAGCATCCGTTCCGACAGGA
>JAGAZS010000207.1 GCA_017939945.1 Schwartzia sp. (in: firmicutes) | reverse complement strand
GGAACGCGTTCAGCACGACGTCCGGATTTTTCCCTTCCTGCGCGTCGTGATTTCGATACCAGCTCAACGGCTCCCGGAAGATTGCAATATCGCCCTTTTCCAAAAGCTCCAGCCACATCGCGACGTCCGACAACGTGACGTAGCCCCGGCTGTCCGCACGCCAGTAATGGTGAACCAAATCTTTCCCGCGGAACAGCACCGCTGACGGCTCGCCGATATAATTGCAAACCGAGAAGAACAGAGTGCGTCCCGCTTTTTCCCCGGCGAAAATCTGAAATTCCCCTTCGAGGCCTTCCACAGGGCAGTAAATCCCTTTGTCGTTCCCCTCGCCATCAATCATACCGCGTTGCGAAGTCACCAGCGTGAGATTCGGATACGCAAGAAAAACGTCCATCATCCGCCGCAATTTGTCCGGCGCGAGGATATCGTCGTCCATCAGCCATTGCAGGTATTCGCCTTTGGCCAGCGTCTCGAACGGGGCAAAATTCTCGGCCTTCGACTTCGCTTCCCTGTTCCGCAGATATGTGACGCGCGGCTCATCCTTGTAATACTCCATCAGATTCGCCGTGTCCTCGTTCGTACTGTTGTCCGTCACGAGAATCTCGACGTTCGGGTATGTCTGCGCAAGGGCGCTTTCCAGTGTCAACGCGAACATTTCCGGACGGTTGTAGGTGGGTATCATAATGGAAACAAGCGGCAGCGTATCGTTTTTGGCGTCTACCATGTCCTTACCCCATCAAAAGCGTCATGATTGCCTTCTGCGCGTGCAAACGGTTTTCCGCTTCGTCAAAAATCACGTCGGCGTTCTCTTCAAAGACCTCGTCTGTGATTTCCTCGCCGCGATAGGCGGGCAGACAATGCATGACGATCGCGCGGCGGTCGGCCTTTTTCAAGAGCGCTTTGTTCACCTGATACGGCGCGAAGATTTTCTTGCGCTCGTCGTGCTCGTCCTCCTGCCCCATGCTGGCCCATGTGTCCGTCACGATGACGTCGGCGCCCTTGACTGCCTCCGCCGGATCGTTGGTCAGCAGGAGTTTCGCGCCCGTTTCCTTCGCGTCCTTCATCGCGTTTTTCACGACGATCTTGTCCGGCTGGTGCGTTTTCGGCGTCGCGACGGCAAGCGTCATACCCGTCTTCGCCGCGCCATAGAGATACGAGTTCGCCATATTGTTGCCGTCGCCGACAAAAGCGACTTTCAGCGCCGAAAGGTCTTTGCCCTTATGCTCGCGCATGGTCAGCAAATCGGCCATGACTTGGCACGGATGCAGCAAATCGGTCAGAGCGTTGATGACCGGAACGGTCGCCCAGGCCGCCAGTTCCTCCGCCGTTTCATGGGCATAGGTGCGAATCATGATGCCGTCGAGATAGCGCGAAAGCACCCGTGCCGTGTCGCGAATCGGCTCGCCGCGGCCGAGCTGCGTGTCGTGGGACGACAGGAAAAGCGCGCTGCCGCCGAGCTGGTACATGCCGACCTCGAAGGAGACCCGCGTCCTCGTCGAGGACTTCTCGAAAATCATGCCCAGCGTCCTGCCCTCAAGATAGCGATGCGGGACGCCACCCTGCTGCATGGCTTTCAAGTGCGTCGCCAGGTCGAGTGCGGCCTCCACATCTTCCGGCGCCAGATCGTGAATCGTAAGAAAATCCTTGTCCAAAATCAAACCCTCCTTGTGAATTTACGCAAAGCGCGGCAACACGCGCTCCAATACATTCATGACCTCGTCGATTTCGGCCTTCGTGACAATCAAAGGCGGAACGAAACGCAGGACGTTCCCCGACGTGCAGTTGATGATCGCACCTTCCTCGAGGCAGGCGTTGACGATGTCGCGGCCTTCCTTCGTCAGCTCCATGCCGAGGATCAGCCCCGTGCCGCGCACTTCCTTTACGAACCACGGCAACTTTGCCTGCAGTTCCTGAAGCCTTTCCTTGAAGTACGCGCCCGTTGTTTCGACATTCGCGAGGAACTCCGGCGTCATCGCGTCCAGCACCGCGTTCGCCGCCGCGCAGGCCAACGGATTACCGCCGAAAGTCGAGCCGTGGTCGCCCGCATGGAACGCCGACGCAACCTTGTCCGTCGCCACGAACGCACCGATAGGCACGCCGCCCGCCAAGCCCTTCGCCAATGTCGTGATATCGGGCTTGACGCCGAAATGCTCATAGGCGAAGAATTTTCCGGTACGCCCCATGCCGCTCTGAATCTCGTCGAGGATCAGCACCGCGCCGTACTTATCGCAAAGCGCGCGGACTTTCGTATAATAATCCTTCGGCGGCACATGGACGCCGCCCTCGCCTTGAATCGTCTCCAGCATCACCGCGCAGGTCTTTTCGTTGACCATTTTTTCCAGCGCGTCGTAATCGCCGAAGTCCACATAAGAGAAACCGCCCGGTAGCGGGCCGAACCCCTCCTGATATTTCGGCTGCCCGGTGGCCGTCAGCGTGGCCAGCGTCCGCCCGTGGAAACTGTGCCACGCGCAGATGATTTCGGATTTTTTCTCCGAAATGTTATGCGCGTATTTGCGTGCCAGCTTGATCGCGCCTTCATTGGCCTCCGCGCCGGAGTTGCCGAAAAACACCTTGCCGCCGCCGAACCGCGCCGCCAGCTTTTCCGCCGCGTCGGCCTGCGCCTCGGTATAGTAGAGATTCGAGCAGTGGATCATCTTCTTCGCCTGCGACGCCACCGCGTCGACAAGCGCCGGATACCCGTGCCCGAGCACGTTCACCGCGATGCCGCCAAGAAAGTCGATATACCTCTTCCCCTGCGTGTCGTAAACATAAACGCCGTCGCCATGGTCCAGCACGATCTTATACCGCGCGAACACGGGAAGATAATCCCGCGCGTCCGCCTCGTAAATCTGTTCGTCCGTCATTGCCATTTTTCTTACCTATCCTTTCACGATCTCCGTGCCGATGCCCTGCTCAGTGAAAAGCTCCAACAGCAGCGAATGCGGAAGCCGCCCGTCTATGATCGAGGTCTTGTGCGCCCCCTGCGAGAGCGCCGTCAGGCACGCCTC
>JAGAZS010000206.1 GCA_017939945.1 Schwartzia sp. (in: firmicutes) | reverse complement strand
CTCCCATCAGTTCTTACGGTATCCTTGTCCGTAACGTCGATCCAAACAGACGCCGACGCCACCCCGCCGGTCACTATCCACAGCGATACGGCGAGGGCGAGGGCGGCGCGGGATTTCGTGCCGCCAAGGCGGGACGCGAAAGATTTTCTCTCCCGAATGTTCGTCTTGCCAGCGCGTACTTTCTTGGACATAAAAAACGTTTCCTTTCGTGTATTTCCTTCGCCCAAATTTTCCCTTCCATTTTATAACGCGAAAACCAAATGTCAAGGGAAACGATATGCGCGACAAATCTTTCATGTTTTTTTCATGTTATGTTCTATTGTTTCTCGTGAAACAATAGAACATAACATGAAAACTCTTTCGGATTATGTTCGTTTGTTTCAGGGTTCGCCTGCATAAGAGACTGTAAAAAGCTGACGCTTTCAACAGTCTCTTATCACATGAAACATTCGGAAACAATCCGGTCAAGATCCGGCTTGGTATCATGGCGCGTACTATGTACGAAAAAACTGCGTACTTGCTTTATTTTTTGGAGATGGTATGCTTGATGTATCGGAACGATGAAAGGAGATTTCCCATGGAAGTGTGCAATATAATTGAAGCGTTTCAGCAAAAAGCAAGCCAAGCGCCCAAGGCCGCCGCGGTGCTGGACGGGGAACGACGGCTTTGCCGGGAGGAGCTTTCCCGATTGGCGGACACGATCGCGGCGCGGCTGCCGGAGGGATGCCGCCGCGTCGGCGTCATCATGGATCATTCTGCGGAAATGATTGCCGCCATTCTCGCCGTATTGAAGCGCGGCGCGGCCTATGTCCCGGCGGAGCCGACGTTTCCGAGGGAACGGATTCGGTTCATGATGGCCGACGCCGGAGTGGACAGCGTCGTCACCCAAGAAAAATATCGCGGCTTGGTGCGGGAAATCCCCTGCGTTTTCGTGGAGCGCGGGGAACCCATCGACGAGCGCGCGCCGATTTTTTCCCCACGCGGAGGCGGCGAAGCTCCCGCCTATATCCTTTACACCTCCGGCACGACGGGAAAACCCAAGGGCGTGACGGTGAGCAACGGAAACGTGCTGCATTACATCCGGGCGTTCCGCAAGGAGTTCCGCCCCGACGTGCGCGACGTCGTGCTCCAATACTCGGTGTGTTCCTTTGACATTTTCGTGGAGGAAACTTTCGGCGCGCTGCTGTCCGGCGCGGCGCTCGCGATTCCCTCGGCAATGGACAAGGAAAATATCGGGCGGCTGATGCGCTTTGCGGAAGCCGCGCAGGTCACTATCATCAGCGGCTTCCCGTATCTGCTGCAGGAAATGAACGACCTGCCGGAAATTCCGGCGAGCCTTCGGCTTTTGATCAGCGGCGGCGACGTACTGCGGGCGTCGTATGTGGATCGGCTGGTGGGCAAAGCGGCGGTTTACAATACCTACGGTCCGTCGGAGACCACCGTATGCGCCTCTTACTACAACTGCTCCGAGGGCGCGCCCCTGCCCGACGGGACGTATCCCGTGGGAAAGCCGATCCAAGGGGCGGAGATCGTGATTCTGGACGAGGACGGGAACGAAGCGCCGCAGGGCAGGACGGGAGAGATTTGCATCCTGGGCGGCGGCGTTTCCCTCGGCTATTTCGGCGACCGAAAAAAGGAGAACGCGGCCTTCGAGTCGCTGGCCGACGGACGGCGCATGTACCATAGCGGCGACCTCGGCTATTGCCTGCCGGACGGGAATATCGCGTTCCTGCACCGCAAGGACACGCAGATCATGATCTTGGGCAAGCGCGTCGAGGTCAGCGAGGTGGAAAATGTGCTGCTGCAATCCGGCTTGGTGCGGCAGGCCTGCGTCCGCCCCAAGACGGACGACCGGCAGCTTTCCTACATGGTCGCCTACATCGTCAAGCGGGACGAGGGCGTCGCCCTGCCGGACATCAAGGCGTATTTGGCAGAGTATTTGGCGGAATTCATGATTCCGGAGTTCTTCGTGGAAATGGAACGCTTGCCGCTCAACGCCAACGGCAAAGTGGACACGGCCGCGCTCCCCGCGCCGGAAAGGAAACGGGCGGCGGCATGAACGCGGAAATACGGCGGCTGTCCGCTTCGGATCTGGAACTGTTGCTTTCCCTCCGCATGGAAGTTTTGGGAACGGTCTTCGCCGAGGAAAAAAAGGGGCTGGACCGCGCGGCGTGGGCGGCGCTTCGGGAGGAAAACCGCCGCTATTATCTCGCGGCGATAGACGCGGGCGAGCATATCGCCTGCGCCGCTTATGCCGGCGGCGAAATCGCCGGGTGCGGCGGCGTCTGCCTGTACCGGGAAATGCCTTCCCCGGACAACCGGAGCGGCAAATGCGCCTACCTGATGAATATTTACACCCGCGCGCCGTATCGGGGCAAGGGCGTCGCCAAGGCGGTCTGCGAATGGCTGATCGGCCAAGCGAAGACGCAAGGCGCGGAAAAAATCTATCTCGAAACCTCGGAGGGCGGCAAACGGCTTTACCGTGCGTTGGGTTTTCATGAAATGAAAGATTATATGAAATTGGAATAAAGGAAACACCGAATAAGTCCCTCCGCGCCTCTGTCGGTTCTTTTCCCGGCTGTCGTTGTCAAATGCCTCTCGATGTAGCTCTGCTACGACTTCGAGGCATTTTCCTAGACATCCGGAAAAATCCCTCGACAGATGCACGAATTGACTTAATCGTTGTTTCCTAAAGGAGGCGCGATATGACGACGAAACCAAAGGAATACATGAGCTATGAGGAATATCTCGAAAAAGTGAAGCAGGGCATCGTGACGGAGGACGGGCGTTGCCCGGTGACGCCGCTGCTCGTCATGCTGCAAGGCCGCTGGAAGTCCCAGCTCATGTATGAGATGTGCATTTATGACAGCGTGCGTTTCGGGCAGCTCAAAAAGGACCTGCCCGGCATTACCAACACGATGCTGACCAAGAGCCTCCGGGAATTGGAGGAGGACGGACTCGTCCATCGGGAGCAGTTCAACGAAGTCCCGCTCCGCGTGGAATACTCGCTGACGGACATGGGGCGCGACCTTCTGCCCGTGTTCTACGCGATCATGAACTGGGGCTTCAAATACGAAAAAGAGATTTACGAAGCGAAAGAGGATAAATGAGAATGGCATTTCCATCGGACGTGTGGAACGCGGCGGGAAAAACGGTGACGCTTTTCCCCTCGGAAAAAGAAAACGCCCCGCTGGTGCTGCTGCACACGGTACAGGGCGAAGGCGAGGACGTATATCGAAAGGCCCGGGGCATGACGGGCGCGGATTTTTCCTTCGCCGCCGTCGGCGGCCTCCGCTGGGACGACGAGATGTCCCCGTGGGAAAGCCCGCCGCTCTTCAAGGGCGACACGCCCTGCACGGGCGGCGCGGACGCGTACCTCGCGACGTTGACGGGGGAGATCCTGCCCGAAATCTTGTCGCGGCTTCCCGCCGCGCCCTCGTTTCTCGCGCTGGCGGGCTACTCGCTGGCAGGGCTGTTCGCCGTCTACGCGACCTACCGGACGGATCGGGTCTCGCGGATCGCCAGCGCCTCCGGCTCCTTTTGGTTCCCCGGCTTCTTGGATTTCGCGCGGGAACATGAGCCGACGAGACGACCGGAGCGCGTCTATTTTTCCCTCGGCGACAAGGCGGCGAAGACGCGGAACAAAATCCTTCGCACGGTGGAGGACAACACCCGCGCCCTCTATGCGCGGTACGAAAACGCGGGCGTCAATACCGTATTCGAGCTGAATCCCGGCAACCATTTCCAAGACGCGCCGGAACGGATGGCAAAAGGGATTGCGTGGATATTGGGGGCGTAACGGAGGCAACGACATGGACAAGAAAGATATAAAAAGAGCGCCCGCGCCGCGGCATATCATCGTGCGCGGGGCGCGGGCGCATAATCTGAAAAATATCGACGTGGAAATTCCGCTGGGGAAACTGACCGCCATCGCCGGGGTGTCCGGCTCCGGCAAATCGTCGCTGGCCCTCGGCACCCTTTACGCCGAAGGTTCGCGCCGATACATGGAAGCGCTTTCCACCTATACCCGGCGACGCATTTCCCAAGCGGGAAAAGCGGACGTGGACGAGGTGCGCCATGTGCCCGCCGCCCTCGCACTGCGGCAGCGTCCCGGCGTTCCCGGCGTGCGCAGTACCTTCGGCACAGCCTCGGAGCTTTTGAACAGCCTGCGGCTGCTTTTCTCCCGTCTCGGCAGCCATCCCTGTCCCAACGGCCATCTGGCGAAGCCGAGCATGGCGGTGGCGTTGATGCAGCCGACGCGCT
>JAGAZS010000205.1 GCA_017939945.1 Schwartzia sp. (in: firmicutes) | reverse complement strand
CCGTGCCGCCGGGAACATAAAGCCCCACCCGGTCGAGAGGTAAAACGGACTGCCCGAGAAGCGAGCCTTCCTCGCGGTACGTCATCCAGGATTTCGGCTTCTGCTCCTCATGATAGCGCCGCACGTTCGCGATGGAGCGGCGCAGGGACTCCATGACCTTCCCGTCGACCAACGTTTCCGCTTCCTTGAATTCCGTCTGGCTGACGACGAAATTATCCGGCGTCAACTCCGTGCGGTCAATGAGCTTCGTGTACCGCATGACTGCGGCATCTCCCTCGCGGCGCACGTCGCCGACGATTTTCGCCACGACCTCCGCCGCCGTCAGATCCGCGCCAAACAGCTTCTTGTTTCCTTCACGGATGGCCGGACTCAACTCCACTTCGTCAAAGGCTGCCTTACGCAAAAGACGCTCGACTTCCTGCTCCCCGCAATCCTTTACATTTACAATTCGCATTATTTATTATCCCCCCGCAAAATTTCCTGCAAGTCCTCAATCAACCTATGGATTCGCTCAAATTTCATCCGGAAGCTCACGCGGTTCGAAATCAGTCGCGCCGTCGCGTCCATGATGCTTACGATTTCCACTAAATGATTTTCCCGAAGCGTCGTGCCCGTTTCCACGATATCGACGATACTCTCCGACAGACCGACGATCGGCCCCAGCTCAATCGAACCGTTCAGCTTGATATATTCCATCTGCATCCCGTGCTCGCCGAAGAAACGCTCGGCAATCCGCGGGAATTTCGTCGCGACACGGGTATGGGCGTAATCCTCGAGATGCGGACGGCGCTCCGCTTCCGGCACGGCCATCATCAAATGGCAGCGCCCAAAGCCCAAATCCAGAAGCTCATAAACATCCTGTCCCGACTCCATCAGCACATCTTTTCCGATCACGCCGATATCCGCCGCGCCGTACTCCACATACGTCGGCACGTCCGCCGTCTTCGAGATGATGAATTTCACCTTTGCGTGGTCGTTGACGATGACGAGCTTCCGTGAGGACTCCTCCAATCCCTCCGCTGAAAGCCCGGCTTTCGCCAAAAGCTCCGCCGACGGAGAAAAAAGCTTTCCTTTGGGCAGCGCCACCGTCAGATAGTCCAAATCATTGATTTCCATAAGGTCCTCCAAGTCCTTCACTTAATTAAAGAATTAATGCGTTAATATAATAATAAAATATTCAATCTTTGTCAACAAATAAAGGAATCTTTCATTCGCCGTCGAAACATTTATTATGAAAAGACAACGTGAAAGGAGCTTATTCCGCATGAATATTCTTTCCCTGCATGCCCTTCGGGACACGCAAATCGAAGAAATCAAAGCAACCCGCCCAGACGTAGAGATCCATATCGCAAAAGCCTCGGATTGCACACCGTATCTTCCGGACGCTGAAATCCTGCTTGCTTTCGGGCAAACGAACCTCGCTCCCATCCTGCCGAACGCGCCGAAGCTTCGCTGGGTGCAGGCCTTGACCGCGGGCGTCGACGGTTTTATCGCTCTCGACGCGTTCCGCGAATCCGATATCCTGCTGACAAACGTGCGCGGCATCCATGGCATCCCGATTGCCGAGCATGTCCTCGGCATGATTCTCTGTCGAACGCGCGGACTGCTGACCGCATACGATAATCAAAAAGCCAAGCAATGGAAAGGGCTCCACGGTCTCGACGAACTGTACGAAAAAACTGTCGCCATTATCGGGCTGGGCAGCGTCGGCAGTTTCATTGCCAACCGACTGAAAGCGATGGGCATGACCATCCTCGGCGTCAAGCCGTCCAAGACAGAAGAGCCCGACGTGGACAAGCTGTATACGCCCGACGAACTTTTCGACGTTCTGCCGCAGGCCGATTTCGTAATCGTGACGCTGCCGCTGACGCAGGAGACGAAAAACCTTTTCTCGAAAAAAGCCTTTGCCGCAATGAAGCCGACCGCATTTTTCATCAATGTCTCCCGCGGGCCGGTCGTGAACGAAGACGACCTTGTGGAAGCCCTGCGAAACAATGTCATCGGCGGCGCGGGACTCGACGTATTCTGCAAGGAGCCGCTCCCAACCGAATCACCCCTTTGGGACGCGCCGAACCTGTTGATCACGCCCCATCACGCCGCTACTTCGCCGCGTTATATGGAACGCGCCATCGACATTTTCATCGAAAACCTAAAGGCGTATCCCGACACTGCGAAAATGAAGAACATCATCGACAAGGAAAAAGGGTACTAAACTTAATTCATTTCATCGGCCATACGCAATATCCGAAGCTCCGGCGGATCGTCTTCCGCCGGAGCTTTATGATGTCTGCGCACGATTTCCGCTTCCGCCGCAAAGCCTTCCCGCAAAAGCATGGCCGCCCCGATTTCCGCGTGATGATAATAAACGCGCATTTTCCGGTACAGGACGCCGTCGCCATGGGCGCCATCGCCATAGTCTTGCGCTTGCGACGGAAACAAATCTGCGAAAAGAACCGCGAAGCACTTCCAGAATATGCCGAATTCCCCGTCTCTGCGCCCAATGTCATGAAGAAGCGCACAGCGAGTCAAAAGCGGAAAATCGACTTTCCCCTCCGCATTTCCCGCAAGCGAAATCGCAGTCTGCGCTGTGCGAAGCGCATGACATTGATCGGGAACGGACATACCGAAAAAGAGAGCTTGCTGTCCCCTGTTCAGTTTTTCTTCCAGGAACGCCCTGTCTTCTGCAGCGACATTAGCAAAAACCGCATGGAAAAATTGCCGGATTCTTTTCATCATTCGATATAAACGAGCTCGCGATATTCTTTCGCCTTCTGACGACGGACAGCCTCATCCTTCGTCTCTTCCGACGGGGACAGCTCGACAATCTCGCCCGCCGCGCGCCGTTCTCCCGCAATCCGAATGGCTTCTTCCCTTTTTGGCGCCGCATACGAAATATATGTATCTTTCTGCGACACTGGCGTTTTGAGATTCTCTCGTTCCAGCGCCAGCATGATGCGCTCGATGCCGAGGGCGAATCCCGTCGCCGGGCACCCGCGCCCAAAATCCGAAAGCAGGCGATCGTAACGGCCGCCTCCGCAAAGCGGAAAGCCAAGCCCCGGCGTGTACGCCTCAAAGACCATGCCCGTATAATAACCAAAGTCCCGAATAATGCCGAGGTCGAACTTCACATATTCCTCCGCGCCATACACTTGCAGCAGCCGATATATCGACTGCAGATTATCCAGCGCACGCAGGCTCTGCCCATTCGTCGTCATCGCCCGTGCTTTTTCTATGATTTCCGTCCCCCCGTGCAAAAGCGGAACGGCAAGCAATGCCTCTTTTTCCTTCGACGAAAGCCCTGCCTGATCCGCCAATACGCGCAATCCTACCAAATCGTGGGCTTCCAGCGCAGCTTTGACAGCCTCCTGCGCAGACTCGTCAAGACGGAGCTCCTGCATCAGTCCGTGAATGAAATCGACCTGCCCGAGACAGACCTGGAAATTCTTCAGGCCTGCGCTTTTCATCGAAGCCACTGCCAACGCTACAATTTCCGCATCGGCCGCCTCGGAATTGGACCCCATGAACTCAACGCCCGCCTGATAAAACTCGCATTGCCGCCCTGTCTGCGCCTGCTCGTAGCGATACACCGGACTCAGATAAAAAAGCTTCAGCGGCATTTCCGCGCCCTTCATTCGGCTTGCCACAACACGCGCAATCGGCGTCGTCATCTCATGGCGCAGCGCAAGCGTGCGGTTCTGCCGATCGAAAAATTTGAACATATACGGCTCAATCCGCCGCCCGTTGCCCAGCGTCAGCGTGTCCACGAATTCGAACGCCGGCGTCACAATCTCGTCATACCCCCAGCGCGCAAAT
>JAGAZS010000204.1 GCA_017939945.1 Schwartzia sp. (in: firmicutes) | reverse complement strand
GGCCGGCGCGGCGAAAGCGAACGTCGCCGCCGCGGCGAGCGAGCAGACCACCTTGCAGCACTTTTTCCACTTCTTCAGCAAATTTTTCACTGGACATCCCCCCTGAGATATTGTAAAGTAAATTCGCAATATTTATATTACACCATAAAAGCGAAAAAAGGAATAGGAATTTAGTGTAATGCTTTATCACAGTAAAGAGGAGGGATTTTGATGAACAAAAAATTTTTTGCGGCCTTGATGGTCGGCGCGGCGCTGGCGACGGGAATGCCGTCCGTTTCGGCGGCGGCGGTGGAGCCGGTCGGGGAAACGACGTTTCTTTACATGGACAAGCGGGTGGTTTGGCTGACGGAGGACGTGTCGGCCACGGACTTGCATAACGGCTCGCTGTGCCTGATGGACAGGAACGGCAACCGGATGCTGACCATGAGGAACATCGACGACGCGAAGGGCGGCGTCGGCTTCGCGGTGCGGGAGATTCGCGTCGAGGGAGACCAAGGGCGCCGGTATTGGGAAATTCTCGCCGACGTGGGCGCCCACGGGAAAAATTGCGGCTACTGGCTGATCGCCGAGGAACAGGGAACATGGTTTTTTATGCTCACGACGGAGAGCCTCGCCAGCGCGGGATACACGCCGCAGGAATGGCACCTGTTGAAGTCGGGCGTTGTGGACGGGCGCTTTATCCTCACCAGCAGCCATGAATATATGCCGGAGGGCGCGCAGTTTGGATATGAACGGCAGCACGCGGTGGATTGGCAGGCGGAGCTGGTCTGGGTTCCAGAAGCGCGATCGTTTGCAATCGAAACGATTTTCCCGCAAGGATGAGAAGAAAAGATATATTTTTTAGGGCTTTTGTCGTTTTTTAGTGAAAAATGAAACTTTTTGGCAGGAAATTTCCGCAAAACAGAGAAAATTACAAATGTATTTTGAACTGAACCTTTCGTGACGCGAGGTGACGCGAGAAACGGAGGCGCAACGATGAAAGCATTGGCTATCGGCGTTCTGGCGGTCGCCCTTTTCGGGGCGTTCGTTGGGGCGCCGTCTTGTTTCGCGGCGGAAGAGGAGCCCATCGACGGCGGCACCACGGACAATTCCGTGCGCCACGCGTCACCCGTCGTGATTTCCTCCCGCGATATTTCTTCCTTCCAGTTGCGTTTTGAGTTCGGCGACGCCCACTGGGACGACGGGCTGCGTGTGAAATATCCGCCGGGGAATTACGATTTCCGCTTGGAAAAAACGGCGGAAGGGGCGCGGTGCCATATCGAATATGGAACGGAAGAGGACACGCGGGCGGCGGACTTCACGACGGACGAAAGCGCGCTCTCGCGGCTGGACGAACTTTTGAAAGCGCACGACGTGGCGCAGATCGACGGCCACGCGAAATACAACTCCGCCTTGGGCGACAATATGCGCCTCGATGTCCTCTATGAGAGCGGCGAGAAAATTTTCGCAATCGGCGAAGGCGGCGCCAGCGTGGTTCCCGACAGCCGATATTATCAGCCGGAATGGTTCATCGACTTTTTCCGTGCCTTGGGCCATGAATACGGGCAGGGCGATCCCCTCGGCCCCCGGCTGAAACGGTGCGGCTACAAAGAGGGCGGCGGCATGGAAGGACGCTTTTACGAGCTGGAGCTTTCGCTGCAAAAGGACGGCTCGGCGCGTCTGACGGTGGATTTTCTGCCGCATAACGGCGCGGAGAGCCAGTGGCGCGAGTACGATTTGCCGGGGGAAACGCTGGACGAGCTGGAAGCGATGCTGAACCGGGGCGACCTCGCCGACTGGGGCAACGCGCCCATGAGCGAAATCCAGGCCCTCGACGCGGACACGGCCTCCGTCTCCTTCAGCTACGCGAACGGCCATGGCGTGACATTGGCGGACACCCACGATATCCCGCGAGAAGGCTTTGCCGTGATGAAAAAAGTGAAGGAATTTTTGGAGGCGCTGGACACCGAAGCACCGGGGAAGAATTAATTGCAATGCACTGGATTTGCGAACTCCCTTCGTCACGCCTGCGGCGTGACACCTCCCTCATAGAGGGAGGCAAATAAAGCCCCCCTCTATGAGGGGGGTGTCAGCGAAGCTGACGGGGGGAGTTTTCGAAGTGTTCCATAACTCTCTTTACAAAAAGGAGCGATGACAAATGTTGATGAAACGAGTTGCGGCGGGAATTTTGGCAGGGCTGTTGTCGGCGTCCTTGATTGCGGGGTGCACCGGAGGCGGCGGGAAGGGCGACGATTCCAAGAAGCCCGCCGCCACGCCCTCGGCCAAAGTGGAAATGAAGGGCGAGCCGTCCTCGACCTTTCCCTTCGGGAACAAGACGGCGAAAGTCTTTGCCTTGGAAGGACCCGCCGCGAAGGAGGACTTCAACTTCACGGGCGAGCGCATCGTCTTCGCCAACGGCGCCATCTATCACCACGGCGAGGCCAGCGACGGGAAGGGCGGCGACATCGCGGGGCTTTACAAGCTGCCGCTCAAAGGAAACGCCATCACCGGCCGGGAATTTGTGGCAAAGAGCGACGACGGCCCGGACCACCGGAATCTCGCCGCCAGCCGTGGCAATGTCCTCTTCCAGCTGGATGAGGGCGGCAAGCTGGCCATTTATGACGGGAAAAACATCACCAAGAGCGACAGCAAGTGGAAGGACGACTATGACGCCATGGTGGGCTTTGCCGAGGGCGACGGGCTTCTCCTTGTGCGTTCCCTTGACACCATTTGCACCGCGAAGCAGGAGCTTTCGGATATCAAGGGCGTCAAGGAGGTCGTAAAGGACGCGCGGGAAGTCCTCAAGCTGAAGGACGCGGGACCGATGCGTCCGGTCTATGCCGATGCCAATGAGCTGTTCGTGAGCTGCCAAGTGAACGCGGACGACTTCACCACCGATCTCTTTGCCTTCGACAAGAACGGCAAGCCCGGCCTTCGCTATGCGGGAATCAAAGAGGATGCCGCCGACTGGGCCGTGACGAAAAATTATGTGGTGCAGGCGGGCAAGGACGGCGCGATTCTCATTTACGAGCGGAAATCGGGCAAGAAAATCCATGATGCCAAGGCGCGGGATCTCAACCCCAGCTATCTCTGCTCCATGGGCGGCGACATGATCCTGTTGTACGACGATTGGAACAACAAGTTCTGCGTTTTGAACTTGGAATGACACCATTGAGGAATCAGCAATGAAAACATGGGTAATCGGCGTTTTGGCGGCTGTCCTTTTCGGGG
>JAGAZS010000020.1 GCA_017939945.1 Schwartzia sp. (in: firmicutes) | reverse complement strand
CAGAGCACGAAGCTGATCCTCTCCGTTGAGAGCGGCGTGGCGGCGGACGGCTCGGCGGTTTACGCCCAGCGCTCCATCCGCAACGTCAATCCGGTACTTGCGGATGAGGACGCGTATGACGTCGCTGCGGCGATCGGTACGCTCCAGAGTTGCCCTGTCGGCGACATCGCGCGGCAGGATCTGTCGATCCTTGCCCGCGCATAAGGAAATGAGAATGGAAGAAAGGAGGTGAAACAGTATGGCGAAGACATTGAACATGAAATTTGCGCTGGAGAACGGCAGGTCGGCGACAGTGAGCCTTGTCCAGCCGAAGGACGAGATCGCGCGAGAGGATGTGGAGCCGGTGATGCAGACGATTATCGACAAGCAGGCGATCCGCGTCAAGGAGGCGAACGCGACGGAAATCAAGTCCGCCGTGATCCGTGAGGTCAACGAGACGAAACTCATCTGATAATTTCATAGGAAGGAAACTCCCCGACGTCAATTTCGGCGCCGGGGAGTTTTTCTATACATATTTTATTCCTGTCGCTCCATGGCGGCAGGATTTTTTTTGTTTTTGTCAAAGTATATATCAAATATGACAAAGGAGATGGAACGATGGGACGGATTGTGCGCGAGGGGATGCTGGTACGGCTTCGGGCGGCGGATGAGAGCGACCTTGATTTTATTCTCGCGTCGGAGGCGGAGCCGGAGAACGCGCGGTATATCATTCCGGATTCCCGCGTCTATCATCAGGACACGCTGGATTCGCCCGCGGCCATTCATTTCATCGTCGAGCGGAAAGACGACGGCAAAGCGATCGGTTTCTTGGTGGCGACGGGGCGGAACAGCCCCGACCATGAGCAGTATTGGCGGCGCGTGGTCATCAACGAGCGCGGCAAAGGATACGGCAAAGAGGCGATGAATCTCCTGATGGCTTGGGCTTTCGAGGACGCGGGGGCGCATCGGGGTTGGCTCGACTGCAAGGATTACAACGACCGCGCGCTGCACGTATACGAATCTTTGGGGCTTCGGCGCGAGGGACTTTTGCGGGAAACGATTCTCGTGAACGGGAAATATGAGAATCTTGTGGTTCTCGGCATTCTCGAAGACGAGTGGCGCGAGCGGAATAAAGGAAAATAAAGGGGGGAGCGGTATGACGGCGGTGAAACGGGTCTACCTGATCGTGCTGGACAGCTTCGGCGTCGGTGAGCTGCCGGACGCGGCGGTTTTCGGCGACGCGGGCTGCCATACATTGCAGACGATACGGAAATCGCCCGCCTACGATACGCCGAATTTGGCGGCGCTTGGACTTTTCCATATCGAGGGACTGGACGACGGAGAAGGAACGCCGAAGGGCGCTTTCGGGCGATGCGCCGAGCTTTCCCACGGCAAGGATACGACGACCGGTCATTGGGAAATCGCGGGCATCATTTCGGAGCACGGCATGCCGACGTTCCCCGACGGATTTCCGCCGGACCTGATGAAAAAACTGGAAGAAACCTTCGGGCGGCCCGTGCTTTGCGGCAAACCCTATTCCGGCACCGAGGTCATCCACGACTACGGGTGCGAGCATGAAAAAACGGGCGCGCTGATCGTCTACACGTCGGCGGACAGCGTTTTGCAGATCGCCGCCCATGAGGCAGTCGTTCCCCGCGAGGCGCTTTACGATTACTGCAAAAAGGCGCGGGCGCTGATGCAGGGCGAATGGGGCGTCGGCCGCGTGATTGCGCGACCGTTCATCGGCGCGTACCCGAATTATGAGCGCACGGCGGGGCGGCACGATTATTCGCTGGACCCGCCGGGGACGACGCTGCTCGATGTGATTTCGGCGGCGGGGCTGACGACGATCGGCGTCGGGAAAATCTCGGACATTTTCGCCGCCCGGGGCGTCGGCCGTCATATCGCGATGGACGGCAACGACGACGGCATGGAAAAGACCATCGCGACGCAGGACGAAAATTTTACCGGACTCTGTTTCGTCAACCTCGTCGATTTCGATATGAAATACGGTCATCGGCGGGATATCGAGGGCTACGCGAAGGCGGCGACGGCTTTTGACCGCCAGCTTGCGAGGTTCATGGAGCGGATGCGCCCGGACGACGTGTTGATGATCACGGCGGATCACGGCTGCGACCCCGGCTTTTCCGGCAGCGACCACACGCGGGAGTACACGCCGATTCTCGTCTACGGCGATACGGTCAAAGCGGGCGTCAATCTCGGCACGCGGCGCACCTTTGCCGACATCGGCGTGACGGCGGCGGAAATGCTGGGCGAGAAGCTGGCGTGCGAGGGTGTGAGTTTTTGGAACGAAATCCGGGTAAAGGGGTGAACCGACGTGCGGATGTATGACCTGATTACGAAGAAGAAGCGCGGCGGCGAGCTGACGAAAGAGGAAATTTATTATTTTATCACCGGCTGTGTCGCGAACACGATTCCGAGAGAGCAGGAAGCCGCGCTGTTGATGGCGATTTGGGCGCAAGGCATGACGGACAGGGAAACGACGGAGATGACTCTTGCTATGGCGGAGTCCGGCGATACGATGGACCTCTCGTCATTGCCCGGCGTCAAAGTAGACAAGCATTCGACAGGCGGCGTCGGCGACAAGACGACGCTGGTGGTCGGCCCGCTGGCATCGGCGGCGGGGCTCACCGTGGCCAAAATGTCCGGGCGCGGTCTCGGGCATACGGGCGGCACCATCGACAAGCTGGAATCGATTCCCGGCTTTCGCACGTCGCTGACGATGGAAGAGTTTTTCGACGGCGTCCGCAAGAACGGCCTAGCCCTGATGGGGCAGACAGGGGAGCTGGTTCCCGCCGACAAGAAGATTTACGCGATACGCGACATTATCGCGGCGGTGGACAGTATCCCGCTGATCGCTTCGTCCATCATGAGCAAGAAGTTGGCGGCCGGGACGGACGTAATCCTCTTGGACGTCAAAATGGGCAGCGGCGCTTTTATGAAGACGCTGGAGGACGCGGAAAAGCTGGCGCAGACCATGGTCGCTATCGGCGAAGCGGCGGGCAGGCGAACCGAAGCGCTGATCACCGACATGAACCAGCCGCTGGGGCTCGCTATCGGCAACGCGCTGGAGGTGGCGGAGGCAGCGGAGGTGCTTCATGGGAACGGCCCCGAAGACGTGCGGGAAGAAAGCCTCATGCTCTCGGCGGAACTCTTATATCTGGCAGGGCGCGGCCCTCGGGACGAATGCCGACGCGTGGCAGAAGAAGCGCTGCGTTCGGGAAAAGCATTGGAAAAATTCTGCGCGATGGTTCGGACGCAGGGCGGCGACGACTCCGTGATCCGCGATCCGTCAAAATTCGCGCGGGCGCCTGTCGTTCATGAAGTGCTTGCGCCGAAGGACGGCTATATTGTCGACATGGCCGCGGAGTACATCGGCGGGGTGTCGGTCATGCTCGGCGCGGGGCGCGATGACTTTGGCGACGCGGTAGACCCGGTGGCGGGGATTTTGTTGAAAAAGAAGTATGGCGACAGGGTGGAGCGGGGCGAAGCGATCGCGACGCTCCTGACCTCAAAGGAGGATGCCGTCGCCGAAGCCGAAAAACGGTTCCTGGGTGCCGTAACTATAGGGGACAGTCCGCCTGCGCCGCGCCCGCT